>NZ_WIVG01000069.1 GCF_016758115.1 Lactococcus garvieae | reverse complement strand
ACTTTTAAGGCGACAGATACCAAAGGTGTTGTGGAAGTGCCTGTCAAAGTGGATGCGACAAAATATGCGGGACACAAGCTAACTTTCTATGAGGACACATGGCACGGTCAAAAACCAAAAGACAAGGAAAAACCACTTATTTCTCATCACAACAAGGATGATGAAAAAGAAAGCTTTACAGTGAAAAAACCAACTCCTCCAAGTCCTAAGGGTCTTCTTCCTCAAACAGGGGAGAAAATCGCCTTGTGGGGCATGGCCGGCTTTGGCTTCTTGCTTGTAGGTCTTGTACTTGCGCAATGGGATAAAATTAAGTCTGTCCTTAAGAAAAACCAAAAAGACTAAAAGGATTTGACCGTACAAAGCGGTGAATGGAGGAGGGAGGAATAAAAATGTCTGATGNAGAGTGATTATTTAGAATAATGGACGAGTGAAAGATTCATTGTTGTTACACATCATAAAAATAATGCCTTGTCCAAGACGGGGCTTTTTATATTGGAGGATATGCTATGCGTATAAAAACGCCAAGAGTATATATTGTCAACTTAGGCAGCTATAACCGAGGTAAAGCTAGAGGGAAGTGGTATGACTTACCTGTAGATTATCGTAGAGTCCAACGGGAACTCCAACTGGATGAAATACATGGAGAAGAATATGCCATTCATGATTATGAAAACTTTTATGGCTTTTCAGTAAGCGAATATTCTTCCATAAAAGAACTCAATGCTTATGCCCAACAGCTAGAAGAAGTGTCTCATATGGACCATATTGAAGATATTCTAGAAGTCTATACCCTAGAAGAAGTTCTGGAGCTGGGAGACGATTTTGACTTTGTACAAGCTGATGATGAGGAGGATTTAGCCTATGAGGTGGTTGAACAAATGGGCGGGTTAGAAAGTTTTGAACCCTCGACTCTGGAGCTGTATTTTGACTACGTAGCTTATGGCCGTGATTTAGCCATACGTGCCTACCGTCAAACCTCAAATGGCTATGTCCGCAAGCTAGGAAGATAATTTAAAGGTAAAGGGAGGGGAGTGGCGGAGGGTCAAAAATATGAAAATTTTAAAAGAAAGTCTTCGACTTATTTGTTGTAGTTTGATTTGCCTTGTGTTTTTTGTTTCTCTTTTTTGTGCATTAGCGCAGATGTATCCGATTGTTGGAGTGCTTATTGTGTCTGTGTTTGGAGGTGTCGCTTTAAGATTAACACTTTTTCTAAGTGAAAATTTCAGGAAGTATAAGATCAAGAAAGGAAAAAATGATAAATAAGTTAACGAGTGAAATATCTCTTCTACTTGATAAGGCGGTAGATATTAAATTGGATTTTAGAAAACGAGAGTACACTTTGGATGAGCTCTTAGTGTTTTTACAAAAAAGTAATCGCTCAAAGGATTTGCGTCATCTTTTGATCGCTATGGATAGTCTTGAGTCTACACTTGACCTTTTAAACAATAGTTTAAATACTATTGCGGATATCCAACAAAAATTTAGAGGCTAGAATAAGACCTCGATGAATAATAGGAGGTAAAGCATTGGAAATTTATAAACTGGCAAGAGAGTTGGGGGTGAAAAGTCAAGCCCTCCTTTTTCTTGCTCAAAAAGAAGGGATAGCGGCCAAAAGTGTAGCTTCGCCATTGACAGAAGACGAAATGGACAAGCTACTTGTGGCTTTTGATGAAGCAGGAGGGGACTTAGAAAGTCTTGGGGCTGTGCCTGATGTTGAGGCCGCACAAGAAGGACGTGTAGAGCTTCCTCAAAAGAAGAGGGGACTAAAGTCTCTTTTTGCTAGTCTTAAGACATACGAAAAACAGCCCCCAGCCCCTAAAATCCCTAAAGTGAAAACAGTGAAAGAAGGCAAGGCACTGCGTATTTATCGGGTGCTTGCTGCGCTTGTGATTGCCCTGTTTATTGGTCTGGGCTATTCGGCTTATAAGGCAAATGTACAGGTAGAGACCCTCACCAAGCAAGTCAATGCGACCACGCAAACCCTAAGTGACAATCAAAAATTGCTTTCTGAGGAAAATAAAAAATTAGTGGCACGTGTTCAAGCTCTAGAAGAAGGACAGAAAAAGGCAGAAGCTGCTTCTAAAAAAGCAAATCCAAAGCCTTCAACTTCTAAAGCTAAAGGAGAGGCAACTAAAAATAAAAAATAGGAGGATGTATTAAAGAATGAGTTTTGAAGACATAAAATCAGGCTTTATCGTGGTGCTGGCGGTTGTTGCGGCTATTATGATTTTTAAGCACTGGAAAAATGCGGCTTGGATGGAAATTATTTCTGTTCTTGCCATTGGTGGGATTATGTGGGCACTATTTACAGGTAAAGATATATTTGCCATGATGTGGAAGGTTATCACTGCCCTTTTGAAAGTCTTTGGGATTAATGCTGCGTGAGTGCCTATGAAAAAACAAGAACGATTACATTATGACTATGCGATTGGCTTAGAAATGCCCTACTGGATTCAAGAAATCAGACTACGTGGAAAAGTTTATTGGACTTTTCAAACACCCTTGTCTGTGTCATTTTTAGTGGTTATGGGCTTAAGCGCTCTCGTGATTTTTCTTCTCATCCGTCCCCTATTTCCCTTTTTAAGGTATGTGCCTTTTATTCCTGTTTCTTTGCTTACGGTAGTTCCTTGGTTTATCGGGAAGACCTATGTTGAAAAGGAGCCTGACGGGAAAAAAGTCCATACTTTCCTTTTCGGGACTTTGCGTTTTGTCAAAAACTTTGCTTTTGATAAGCGCTGTATTTATGGTGAGGAACGGAGGGAGGAGGTACAGGAAAAAATTGTATTTGAAAAAGTTATGCTTTAGATAAAGCTAGAAAGAGGATTATGAAACTTAGTTACCCGATAGAAAAATATAAGGACAATTTAGTATTAACCAAGGAAAGAGAAGTCATGGCTTTTTATAGTATCCCTTACTTTTCGTCTTCTTCTATCAACTTTAAGAAAAAAGAAGAAACAAAAGAAAGCATAGAAAAAGCCATAAAAAAATTATTACCTAATGCCTATTTTGAGCTTTCTTTAGTTCCTCGTGATTTTCTTTTGGAAGAAAAAATGTCAGACCTTGCGGATACATTTGTATCTGAAAATAAGAAGTCGGGAGAGATTTACCTTAAGGAAGTCACAGCACGTTATACAAAAGAGATGGAGATTCCTTATAAATATGTGTGGTTACTAGGGGTCTACCTCTCCAAGGAAATGAAAGATATGTCTTTCAAAGAACTTATAAAAACTACAGTGGATAAACAAACGACGGCCTTAATGCATACCTTAGGAAGAGTGGTGCAAATAAGAGAAGACTGGTTTGAGGAGTGGAGGATAACAGAAATGGAGTTGAGACAGACCCTTTCTGCTCTAAAACCTGTGCCCTTGTCACATGAACAGATGTATTACTATCAAAGGTTACAGTTCTTGCCTTACATTCCACATCTATTTAAGGATGTTTTGGAGTCAAAAAGTGTCCATAATGTCACAGATACCATGATTTATGCTAATAATATGGGAGAGTTACAGTTTGTCAGTCCCTATGGTACAAGTTACTTGTCTATTTTGCCCATTGGAAAGTCTACAGGGATATTGAGCAATAATCATATGGATGAGATTGTCCAAAGTTTTAACTTTCCCATAGGATTAAAAAAGAAGTGTCATTTCCCAGATATGAAAAGTTCCTTTGGATACAAGTCTAAAATGAGTCAGAGCCTTGTGCGCTCCAAAACGATTATGCGTGAGACGGCAAACACAGGCAATGTCATGTATGACCGTATTATTATTGGGCGTCAAGCCCTTAATGACATGGCAAAGAAAGTTGAAGCCAAAGCGCCTATTATTGAATATGGCGCTTTTTTATTTGTGGCAGCTTCCAGTCGTGAACAGTTAAGAAGTCGTGTAAAAACGGCAATTCAAGCCTTCGACGGTAAATTTGTCTTGGAGCGTGCGCGTATGGATCAAGCCTATCTTTTTCAAGCCTTGCTCTATGGCGCAAAATTAGACCGTACCACTCGTTTTTGGTATCACTCCTCGGATTCGGCAGGTTTTTCCCAACATCTGCCTTTTACCACGACAAAGAGCGGTTCAGATTCAGGTTTTCCTTTAGGGCGAATAGATACGAATTATCACAAGTGGGAAGATTTAAACCAAGCCATTCATGCCTCAAGAAACATTGTCCTCTATAATCCCAGGCTTGCTAATAAGGAAGGAATTGCAGGAAAGATTACCAAAAATCTTTTAACCACAATCACGGGGATGACCGGTTCAGGAAAAACTATTTTGGCACAGTACCAATTTTTACAAGCGGTACATTCTAAAATCAAAACCCTTTACATAGACCCTAAACACAGTATTCGGGCGCAATGGTTGAGTGTTTCTCAAAATCCAGTCTGGCGGGATAAAAATCCAGAACTGGCGGCTGTCATTGACCGTATCAATTTTGTGACTCTTGATTATCAGAAAGCAGAAAATAGGGGTGTGCTTGACCCTATTGTCTTTTTGAGTCCAGAAGACGCTTTGACTGTGGCAAAAACCATGCTTAAGTATTTAGGTGAGGGGACTTGGAAAAAAGAGGAAAGCACCGCTATTTCTAAAGCAGTGAAAGCTGTAGTGAAACGTAAAATAGAGGGGGAAAGTGTTGGCTTTATGCATGTGCTTGACCTCTTAAAAGACTCAGAAAAAGAAGATGTAAGAGCGGTGGGAGAGTATCTTTTTGAAGCCGTTGAAGGCTCTATCTTATCCCTAGCCTTTTCATACGGTCAGGTTGAGGGAATTTCCTTTGAAGAACATGCGACAGTCTTGGAAATTTCGGACTTAGAATTGCCTGAGTCTGATTCTGAGGATGAACTTTCAGAAGAAGAACGGCATTCGGTTGCTTTGATGATGGCGCTGGGTACTTTCTGTAAACGTTTTGGGTCAATGAATGACCGAGAAGAAACCATTGAATTTATGGATGAGGTTTGGGTCATTATGACGTCTAAAGAGGGAAAACGAATTATTAAATCTATGAAGCGTGTGGGGCGCTCGCAAAATAATAAGCTCGTGCTTATCTCACAGTCGGTCAATGATGTGAAGGACTCTAACGATACCACAGGTGCAGGGGAGCGTTTTTGTTTCTATGAGGACGGGGAGGAAGAACATATTTTACGCACCTTGAAATTGGAAGTGAATGAAACCAATATCCAATGGATTCGAAACATGAACCAAGGACAGTGTGTATATTTAGATGTTTTTGGCAATATCAATCGTGTGTCAATTGAGATTCCTGCAGCTTGGCTGGAGTTGTTTGCGCCTAAGAATGATTCCGAACAATCGCAGCTAGAAAAACACTACCAAAAACATTAGGAGGTCAAATCATGAATTTTAGTACGCTATACAAAAGTATAATGAATTATGGTGTTTATCGTGAAGCTGTCCACGGTAAAGTTTTAGAGCCCCTTCCTATGTTTTGGAATTTCATCTCAGGTATCCTCCTAGACATCCCTTTTCAACTTTTCCAGATACAGGCTTTAGTGGTCAGTTTTTTAAGCCGTCTTCTCAATATTTCAGAAGCATTGAAACCCGTTCAAACCAATGTGATGATTCAGGCTAAAGCTATCTTTTTAGGCTTTATCGGTGGGTCAAATGGTACAATTGCCCAGGCTTCAGGGGCAGGGATGTTACTTGCCATTACAGGTTTTTATCTGTTTTATCAATATACCAATGGTAAAGGCAATTTCATGCGTGCTTTTGTGCATTTAATGGCAGTTGTTGGTACCATGTTTTTCTTTTTTGGAAATTTTACAGTAAGAACCCCAGAAGGGCAAGTGAAAACAGAAATGGGGGGACAAATTCTCTTTAATACCGTCACTTATGTCTCAGATATGGCGAAAAAACAAGTCATTCATGGGATGACTGGCTTTTCAAATACAGAAAACTCAGGAGACTTCATTGAAAACTATGTGGTGAAACCTACCGCAAATTTTATCAATACTGGCAATCCTGCGGGGGTCATTGATTCAAAAACAGGAGAAAGATTTGATTATGCGAAAGCTAAAGGAGAGGGAGGACAAGATTATGTAGATAGAATTTCCAAAAAAGATGACTATCTTAAAAATGAGGGCAAACAGCTGGGGTTTCAAGTCGCCGCCGGTTTTATGGGTGGGATGAACTTATGGATATATGCCGTGCCTATTGTTGTAGTAAATTCGACTATATCGGCCCTTTCTCTTTTGGTTTGCGTGTTTGTCTTCTTTATACCTGTAAGTGCCTTGTTAAGCTTTATCCCGTGGTTTAGAAATGCTTTCTTTACAACGGTTAAAAGTAGCCTTGGCTTACTTGTCGCCCCTTCTCTTTTAAGTGTCATGTTGGGTTTTCTTTTTTTCCTCATGATACAAATAGATTATGGGGTCTTAAGTTTTATTATTGGTAAGCCACAGACCAACCTTGAGGCTGCAGTATCGGGCTTAGCCAGCATAGAATTTCTCATCTTCTTACCTGTAGTCTTTATTTTAAAAATTGTCTTCATGTTTTTCCTGTGGAAAAGCCGTTCAAGCCTTTCACAAAGAATGTCTGGGACAGATATGGCTACGGGGAATATGGAACTTACTCATATGAAAATGGAGTGGGAAAACTTCAAAAATAGCTTTAAGGAAAAGGCTGAGGGAGTTTCTAAAATGGCGCTGGGTACCGCAACAGAAAACCCAGAATTGGCTTTGGATGGTGCTTTACTGCTTGCGCCTCATCTCTCTAAAGGTTTTGGACCGAAACATCAAGCCCCTTCTGGTGAAGGGTCAGAACTTGAGGAAGTACCTCAAGAAGAAGTGACACTTGAAAAAGAAGAAGGCAGAGAGGAAAGGGAAGAAGAAATCCCAGAAATTTCCCTTGAAGACAATATTCTTTCAGATGAGCGACAAGGGAAAGAGGAAATTCCTGTTCAAGACTTGCAAGATTCTTCTGATAGGGAAACCTTGTTTGCGACAGAGGAGCGTTCAGAAGATGAAGAACTTGTGGATTCAAGGGATTTGATGAGCTGGGAAGAAGCCTTCCAAGATTTAGAAGAAATGAGAGCTTAGTATGAAGAAAATAGTTTTAATTCTTGCAGGGCTGCTTACGCCTGTTTTTCTTTTCTTTGGTTTGGTTTTGGTTCTTCTTGGTTCCATGTTAAGCATAGGAAGTCAAGAAGATGTTCCAGAGATTACAGGGGGAGGGTCACCTCCTGTGACGGGGGAAGCTCTAAAGGTTGCGACAAAAACTTATCAGCACTTGATGAAAGA
>NZ_WIVG01000068.1 GCF_016758115.1 Lactococcus garvieae | reverse complement strand
CCTACTGGTCCTCTGGCGACTTCTTTGACAACAGTGGTCCAGTTTGGCCGGGAGAAGAAGTCACCCATGATGCAGCCCAAAACCTGCAACAAGACCGTGCCCCGATGACCATCAGCCAGTGGGCAGCCTTGCCTAATAACCTGAAAGTTGGGAACTTCTGGGTCATCGACCACCAAACAGGCTGGGCCTACTGGGCCAACCAACTCCAAGCAGGAGAGACGACTTCTTACCTCTTGGATGCGGCTCAGATGACCGCAGCAGCGAACAATATCCCGGGAGAATATTACTACGGTATCCATGTGGACGGACAACTAATCAGTCCTGACCGTATCAATGACTTCTTGGCTGCAGATGGAAGCTTTACCCACCATGATGACTTGTCAGACTTCTTGACAGCTGTACAGACTGGTTCCATTGATAACAACTGGGGGAACCCGGGTCCAGATGATAATGTCCAACCCGACCAAATCAACTTTAGCATCATGGCACCGGGGACGATCTTCACTATGGCTAATGAGCAGTATCGTTATTTGGAGAATCAAGGTGGTGGGAATCATTTGATTATCCGTAATGAGGGTATTACAAACATTTCATGGGTCAATCAGGAAACGCGTACCAATGAATGGTATGATGCTCTTGATACAACAGTTAGAGCTATGGTTCGGCCTGTAGTTATCCCTGAAGCGGAACCTGTTATGCTAGATAGCGATGTTACATGGATGACTGGACACGGTACACGCTGGTTACCTACTAATATAGAAGATTTCCCAGAAGTTGCTAACGACGTGAGTCGAGTTGATACAAGTGGTAGCTCCCGCGCCTTTTCACTTTCTTTAGCAGATATAGTCCGTTTATCAGGTCCAGAGCGTGCTTTTACTAATCTAGAGAGTCGTGGAGCAGATGTTACCTTTAATTGGTGGCTTCGTACGCGCGGTGGTATTGAGGGAGATTCTACAGTACGTCAGTGGGGAATAACTGGTCTGGGTTCGACTAATCCTCGTGGTTCAGTTGGGGGATACCATATGTTGGGTATTGCAACTGGACGTGCACTTCGCCCAGCCCTAATCGTCCACCAATAAAATCAAAAAAAGTCAAAACAAAAAATCACCCAACATGGCACTACACATGCCTCATTGAGTGATTTTTTATATTTATTTTAAGAGCTTCCCTTACTCTCCCTATGGAGAACAGGTTTCTTATTTAGGTTAAATGCTATCTAACGTCCGTTTTTGCTCCTCAAAAACCTCCGTTAACTTATGCGCGAAATTGCCCTTGATGGCCCCTTTTAGAGCAGATGAATTCTTAGAAAGCGCTTGTTTTGCTGTAGCCACTTCATGCTTTGACGTTTTCTCCAACTGAGTCCGTTGTTGTCTGCTTTTATCTACAGCAATCAGCCCTTTTATTTGAATTCTTATTTTCTGAAACTCTTTCTGAGCTTTCTTAATAAGTTCATCTACACCATTCATACTTAAGCATCAATCTCCTTCCTTCAATTGACGATATTGTCTATTAAATTCGTGTTCAGCTTCTTCCAACTGCTGCTGAATTTTTCTTTTCTCAGCTTGGAATTTTTCACTGTATTCTTCTGAAAGTTGATGGAGGCGATAGCGTGAAAACTGAGAGGCTTCCGAAGCATCTCCCTCTGCCTCTTGAAGCATCTGTGAGATATCCTTTGATGCTTCTTCCATTAGCTGATTAAAGGTCTGCTCTCCCCGTCTAATCTCCTCTGCCTGTTCTTCGAGCTGCGCTCTTTTGTAGTTATAATCTCGTCTTAATTCTTCTTCTGTAAGCAAAACTCTTTTCCTTAGCCTTTCAATTCTTGCGCCAATTCGGCATCTCGTGCAAGCAAGTCTGATATTTTTTCCTTGATTTCACGCTCAAGCTGCTTGAATTTGTCGCTCATCTGTTTGACTTGATCCATTTTATGTTGATAGAGTTGTGTCGGGATTCCCACGATATTGTTTTCTGTAAAACCAACACTTTCGAGGGCTGCATAGACTTCCCACTTCTCAAGTTGGCTTCCTACAGCTACTGCATCTGATAAGGTTTTCATCCAGAGATTTTCTGTCTCTTTAATCCCATTTTGATAGACCTGTATAACATTGGTCATTGCCAGCTGAAACTCTGCGCCAGCGGTGGAAACAACGGCCAGAGCTTGAGCAGAGTCCAGATATATTTTTTCACTAGAGGATAAACCACCCGCACTTTCTGTCAAAGTTTTCTTTAAAACTCCTAAGGCTTCCATCTGCACCTTAAAGGAGTGAGAAAGCTGAGTCATTTTGGAGTTCAGAACAGCTTGCTGTGGGATGCCGTGACTTTTTCCTTTCCCATCCAAGATATTTCCTTTTTCATCAAACTTCCACAGATTAAGATCATGGTAATTAAGGGGATTGAGCCCTAGAAAACCATAATTAAGCACAACTTCTGAACCTGTTGTGTCTATCTTCTGACCTAAAACACTCCACAGCAGTTTCCCATTTTTAAAACGAGCAATGATATCTCCACCATAGCCGACTAAATCCATTTGATTGAGGAAATTTGTTAACATGCCAGGATTTTGTTTTACCCATGCTTTAGCTTGTGGCGACAAAACACTATAAGGGTCTGGGCCGTTAAAGGTTACCGACTGCCAGTGATGCTCTGCGCCTTGTGCTAGAGCAAGAAAAGCACCAAGTGAGTGACCTGTTGTTGAAATATCAGAATACGGGTAAGCTTTAGCCACTTCATTGGCAAAACGATTGGCGGAGTCCAGCTGAAAACCGCCTACAGACCCCATGACATTGAGCCCATCTACGGCTAGGTCTTTCCAGTCTGATGGATTTGTCCCAGCATAGGCAATTACAACTTGGCTGGTATCAGTTTCTCCATCTATTTTCGGAGCTACGGCCATTGCTTGAAAGCCGTTTTCTGTACTATCTTCAGACTTCAAAACTTCCCATTTTTTACCATTGACAGTAAAAACGTCCCCTTCATGGAGAACTTGCTTATCTTTTACATTTCTGTCAACACGATAAGCTTCGCTTGCTAAGTTTTTATAATCTTCCGGTGTCATTTTATAATCTCGCGCTCTCCGTTTCCGTAAATTACTTCTAGAGGACTGTCAGAGACATCAGTATTTTTACTTGGCTCATATTTATCGCCAAAAACAATTCCTATCCTATTTCTTTCCAAGCCCATAACAAAAACTTGACCATTTACTGTAACATCAGCATCTATAGACCAAGGCAATCCAATACCGTCAGATGAGCCTTCACCTTTAAAGACAACTTTTGTTGCACGTGGCTCTTCTTTTTTCAAAGCCAAGGCAGCCTGTCTTTGGTACTCTAAATTTTGATTATGTGCTTTTTTGTCCATAAACATTTTTCCTCCAATAGCAAGTCCCAAAATAACAAGCACAGCCGTTATTCCAACTGCTATTCTCTTTGTCTGTTTCGACATGCTTTATTTCCTTTAAAAAAGTAGTCTTTTCAGACTACAAATTTCTTTGATTTAGAACCCAAAACTTTGCGCATCTTGTGCATCACGTTCTGCAACTGTGTCCGCATATTTATTGAGTTGTTGATTGATGCTTTCTAGCAATTCTTCGAATTTTTGAACATTTTGATAGAGTTGGTTGTACTGTTCCAAGTAAGCTTGGAAAGCTTGACCTTTCCACTCCTCCGCGATTGTGCTGTTCATCGAATTTACACGTTGAATCGCTTGTTCGATTTCTTCCTTAGATTGGATATAAACTTGCGCTTGTTGCTTCAGTTCTTCGGGTGTAACACTAATTGTTGCCATTTTTATTCTCCTTTAAAATAATATAATATATGTAATAAAAATTATTACCTTACTTTATAAGAAAACACGCCAAGCAAAAGTGAGAAAACACAAGTATTTTCTCACAATATTATTTTATCAACATCTTCTAAAAATGTCAAAAAATATTAGCGGAGAACACAAGGAGTAAAGAGACTCCCAAGGCTGGAGGGAGCAGCAGTAGAGCAGCTATCATCCCTAGTGAAACAAAAAATAAGGCCTTTTAAATCAGACCTTATTTATTAACTGTTGAATGATATTATTCTTCGATATTATCTTCTTTGATAAAGTAATTGGGACGTTGTTTCGTCTCAAGAAAGACCTTGGACAAGTACTTTCCAATGATACCTAGAGAGAGAAGTTGCAAACCACCAAGCATCAGGATAAGGATAATGAGTGTCGGAAAACCTTGAACAACTTCACCCCAGAGCAGGGTTTTCAAGGTATAAAAAAGGATCATTAAAACAGAAATCAGAAAGCTGATAAGCCCAATAAATGTAGCCAAACTCAGAGGTGCATCGGAAAAATTAATGATACCGTCGATGGAGTAGTGAAGCAGCCCCCAAAAGCTCCAGGAGGTTTTTCCCGCGACACGTTCTACATTCTTGTACTCTAAGTATGTCACATCATAACCTACCCAGGAGAATAAGCCTTTGGAAAAGCGATTGTGCTCGGGAAGTTCCAAAATACTATCCACTACCTGCCGAGTCATAAGACGATAATCTCGCGCCCCGTCAACCATCTGGGTACTTGATATTTTATTGATTATCTTATAAAAAGTTTTTGCAAAGAGAGAGCGAATAAAGGGTTCGTCCTTGCGTGAAATGCGTCGTGTTCCAACAATATCATAACCCTCCAAAATCTTGGCATACATTTCATTGAGCATATGGGGAGGATCTTGCAAGTCAGCATCCATAACCGTTACATAGTCACCTCTGGCTGCACGTAACCCAGCCAAAAGTGCGGCTTCCTTACCAAAATTTCTGGAAAAGCTTATATATTTAATGTTGGAATATTTTTTGCTGAGTGACTTAATCACATCAAGTGTCTGATCGGAAGAACCATCATTAATAAAATAAAAAGTTTTGTCTAGGGGTAAATCTAAAGTTTGAGCATTGACCTCATCGACAAAGAGCGCAAGGGTTTCCTCTTCATTGTAGGCAGGGACAATGATTGACAATGTCGGCTTTTCCATGACTTGCTCCTTTCTCATTTTTAAACCCTCTATACAGATGAGAAGAGTTAAACTTTTAATATTATATCACAGTTTGATTTGACAGTCTGTTCGAGTTTTTTTATTCTGGCATGACAGGCAGTTCTCTTCTGTGGCACTCACTTTTTTGGACATTTATCTCCTTCTTGACGAATTTTAGTTTTGTGTGTATAATTAGATAATTAAAATAAAAATGATGTAAAAAACAGATAAATATCTGCTAAAAATGTTTATATCAGGCTCTTTTGAACCTTGATAAAAAGGAGAAATAATTGGCTCTCTTTCAAAAGAAAAAATATATTAAGATTAATCCCAATCGTTCGACGGATCAAAAAGAAAGGACTAAACCTGAAGTCCCAGATGAACTTTTTGCCAAATGCCCTGCCTGTAAGCACAGCATCTATAGGCAAGACCTTGGTGCCAGCAAAATCTGCCCACATTGTGGCTATAACTTCCGGATTACCGCTCCAGAGCGTCTGAAACTTTTAGTGGATGCGGATTCGTTTGAAGAAAGGTTTACAGGGATTGAAAGTAAGAATCCGCTTGATTTTCCCAACTATGCTGAAAAACTTGCGGCAACGAAAGACAAGACCGGCTTAGATGAAGCAGTCATGACAGGAACGGCGAGGATTAAAGGGCAGAAGGTTGCTCTAGCCATCATGGACTCGACCTTCATCATGGCTTCTATGGGGACGGTTGTTGGTGAAAAAATAACACGTCTTTTCGAGATGGCAACAGTTGAAAAGCTTCCAGTTCTTATTTTTACAGCTTCTGGTGGGGCGCGTATGCAAGAAGGGATTATGTCTCTTATGCAGATGGCGAAGATATCTGCAGCTGTCAAGAAACATTCTACTGCTGGATTGCTCTATATCACTGTTTTAACGGATCCGACTACGGGTGGAGTGACGGCTTCTTTTGCCATGTTGGGAGATATTATCTTGGCAGAACCGCAGTCATTGATTGGCTTTGCGGGGCGACGTGTTATTGAGCAAACTGTACGTCAGACCTTGCCTGATGATTTCCAAAAGGCAGAGTTTCTTTTAAAGCATGGTTTTGTAGATGCGATTGTCAAACGTCAAGAGATGCGTGAAAAGCTGGCCTTACTGTTGAAACTTCATGGAGGTGTGAAAAATGTCTGAAATTGCAGAGATTATTAACAAAGCGCGTGCCAATGATCGTGTATCAGTACGTGATATTATCGCGGAACTTTTCACAGATTTCTTTGAATTTCATGGGGACCGACAGTTTACAGATGATGAAGCTATTGTTGGAGGAATTGCTTCTTTTCAGAGGCAAGCCATTACTGTGATTGGCATTCAAAAAGGTAAAAACCTTGAAGAAAATTTAGCGACGAACTTTGGCCAACCCAGTCCAAATGGCTATCGAAAAGCCTTACGTCTGATGAAGCAAGCTGAAAAGTTTAAACGTCCGATCCTTACTTTCGTCAACACTGCTGGCGCCTATCCTGGCATTGAGGCAGAAGAACGTGGACAGGGTGAAGCTATCGCCCGCAATCTATATGAGATGTCTGACTTAAAAGTTCCTGTGTTGACGTTTATCACTGGTGAAGGGGGCTCAGGTGGTGCATTGGCTTTAGCTGTTGCTAACAAAGTTTACATGCTGGAAAATGCCATGTACTCTGTCCTTTCCCCAGAAGGTTTTGCGACCATTCTCTGGAAAGATGGTTCGCGGCGTGATGAGGCGGGAGAACTGATGAAGATTAGGGCCGAAGACCAGCTTAAGATGGGGATTATCGAAGGGATTGTTCCTGAAGAAAATCTCATGGAAAACTTGAAGCAGATTATTCAGACGGAACTTCATAACTTGGCACAACTGTCAGAAGAAGAGCTGCAAGAAAATCGCTACCAACGTTTCAGAAAGTATTAGAACAAGAGAGATGCAAAAAGCTCAAGAACTTGTCGAAAGGACAGGCTTGAGCTTTTTCATTTTACGGATGGCGGAGTGCTGAAACAGGTATGCTCCTTTTTCTCATCAAACACTCATTTCATTTGACCTTTTTTTTTTTTTTATACTATAGACTCAGAAAGTAAACGTAACATTAGAAATGCAAATGTAATGAAAAATCTAAACCACAGGTTACGTCAAGGAGGAGTTTATGACACCAGAAAAGAAAAACCAGCGGCGGCTGCGCAACCTCGTGCTTCTGTCGCTCTTGTTACTCGCAGTAGGCGGCACCTTCGCCTTCCAAGCCTTCAACCAGCGGGCCATCAATGACCGGCTGAATGAAGTAGAGATCAATGTCGGTGGCCGTGTCCACGACTACTACAACCGAGAGACAGAAAACAAGGACGTCTTCGTGGAAAATTACGGCGAACGGCCGATTATGGCCCGGATACGCCTGTCCGAGTTCCTCGAAACCCGCCAACGTGATGAAACCAACTTCATCCCATTAGTGGCAGGAACCAGCCGTGACGATGTAGAAAACTGGAC
>NZ_WIVG01000067.1 GCF_016758115.1 Lactococcus garvieae | reverse complement strand
ATTTTTTAGCGAGTACCACCGCAGAGTTGACAGAGCCATAAGAATACACAGATTAAGTGTTTTTTTACGCGTTTTGGATGAATTTAGTCTTTTTTAATTTTGTCCCTGACTTTATATAATTCTATCTTTATTACACAAGACATCGTGTTAAAGAAAAATTATGTAAAATTTTTCAACAGTTTCGTCCCAAATTCACTGTAAAGGTATGAACGATATTTTTGATGAAAGTTAACTATATTAATGGCGTTTGTTCTATGTTTTTAGGAGATTTAGGGTGAAATGGATAGAAAAAGTTCATTTCCTACATTGTATCCAAAACCTTACTCTTTTTACACGCCTTACACACAGTATGAGAAACAAAAAGTCAGGAAACTTGTGCATTTTTTGCTACAATAATTAGTGAGTTTGCTGTTTGATTTGAGATAAAACCGCAAATGATTGAATGAGAGAATGAGGAAGTCATGCCTTTTTATACAACGAACGACGGCGTTCAAATTAATTATCACAGTTATGGTCAAGCAGGAAAGCAGGCTCTGGTTTTTATTAACGGTTATTCTGCCAGCGAAGTGACTTGGGCTTTTCAAATCGATTTTTTTGTTTCAGCAGGTTATCGCGTTATCACTTATGATCATCGTAGTCATGGGCAGAGTCAGGAAGTGGATTATGGAATGACTCTTCACCGCTTGGCTACAGATTTAGAGGAACTCATGACTTTTCTACAGTTGGAGAAACCCATATTAGTCGGGCATTCGATGGGGGCAGCAACTATTATGGCTTATGAAGAACTCTTTACAGATGCGAAGTTGACGGCCATCGTCACGGAGGATCAGGCACCGACATTTATGAAAGCCAAAGATTGGATGGACGGAAATACGGGAAAAACACTGGGCGAATTAGAACATTTTATCCGGGAATTTCCACGCACAAAATTAACGAATCGTCAACTCACAGACCAAGTCAAGCGGGTTCTTGGAAAGGGCATGCTTCCTTTTGATTTTCAAAAGCACCAAGATTTATTGCAGAACGTGATTACACAGGACTGGCGGAAAAATCTTACAAGAGAGCGCGTGCCGCATCTTTTCCTTGCTGGGGGTCACTCGCCAATCTTTCCACCAGAGCATGCACAAGCTGCTCGCAAACTCCAAAGGAATACACTCTCAGAGGTAAGTGTTTTTGAAGATTGTGGACATATTCTTCATGTTGAGAACATTGAGGCTTTTAATGAAAAACTCCTTACTTTTATTGAAAAGATAGTGTGAAAAGACTGGAATTAAAGGGCGAAATTATCTGAAATCAGCTAAAATATATAAACAAAAAAAACGTTCCATTTTGGTTAGAAAATCGAGCGTTTTTTTGTTTTTGAATTTCTCTCAGTTTTTGAATTTTTCCTTATCCGTAAGCAGCATCTTATCTTCCTGCGCTTCCAGGTACTCTAAGAAGATTATTTTGAGTAAGGCTGCCACAGGAACTGCAACAAACATTCCCAAGATTCCGAAATAAGCACCGCCTATGGAAATAGAAATGATAACAATGATGGGATTAACGTTTAAAGCTCCACTCATTAGTTTCGGACCAATAATATTACCATCGATTTGTTGGAGAATGATGAGCATGGTGATTGTAGCAAGCGCTGCTTCCCAACCACCTGTAAAAAAAGCGATAAGCATTGCAATGAGAGAGGCAAAAATCGAACCAAAATAAGGAATCATGTTTCCGATACCGATAAGCAAACCTAAACCGACTGCGAAAGGATTGGTGGCAATTCCAGTGAAGTGCATGATTGCCAGTAATAAAGTCGATAAAATCCAAATGATACAGGCATCAAGAAATTGAGCAGAAATAAATTTGTAGAAAATGACATCGGTTTGTCGAAGATAGTGTTTGATTGTCCTTAAGTGCTCCTCCTTTGTTGAAATGCGTCCAACCCGTGTGAGGAGTTGCAAAATGCTTTCTTTGTAAAGCAAGAGATAAATGGAGATGATTATACCAATAATCAAACGAAAAACTTGTGAGGCTAATCCCAAAGTGAAAGTGCTTAAGGACTCAATCCCGCTACTGATGTAGCGTGCAGCATCTTGCGCTGTAAAATTATCTACAAAGTAACGAATGGATTCTTCAATGTTGAGAAAATTATCCAATTCTTGAAACTGATTACTGTTTAACCATTGGGAAATATTGTGGTAAATGTTGGGTAATATACGTAGAAATTCGGCCAAATTTCGCACCACAAGAGGAAATAGATAATAAAAACTAAAAAAGAGAAGAAGCAGAACAAAGATATAGACAATAAAAATACTGAACTGCCTCGCATGACGATGAATAAACTTTGAGTTTGTTTGTTTCAGAAGTAAGATCAGTTTGTTGACAGGTTTATTCAAGAAGTAGGCAAAAATTGCGCCAAAGAAGAGTGGCGACAGTATTTGCAGAAAATGCCCAATGCTTTTAGCAATGGAATTCATATTTGATAAGATATTAAAAAGTAAAAAGACTATGAGAATAAAAAGTAAGCCATTGAGCCAAAGGTTCCAGTTGAACTTTATTTTTTCCAAGGGAGATCTGTCCTTTCGGTTGACTTTTAAAGAAAGTCTTTCTTTTATTTTAATATCATTAGAAAATCCTGTCAATTGTTTTAAGAAAAAACACAGAAAGTCGTCTGTGTCTATAAATAAATTTGGCAAGAAAAACTAGTGGTTGCGATAGTCAACAATCTCAATATGTGGTGCTATTTTTTCCCCGTCGCCCATGATTTCAATCAAATGGTTAGGCGTCATACGGACATACATATTTTCGTCAAAGTACATCATCCCCCAAGCTTTACAATAGAAGTCGCCTAGAGGAGATTCTATCCTCCCATCAAAAACAGCAGGCACTTCGCCCTTATTTACCGCAACAATGCGATAGCGAGTAATACCGCAGCAAGTACTGGCAACAGTTTCATCACTTAAAGTATGGTCAAAGTCTAAGACAAAATCAGCGGGCTTATCCTCAATCATGGCTAAAAGTCTCTGTGTAATTGTGTCATCAAGTGTAATTTTCATAGTTTTATTTTACTATGAAATGTGAGAGATTGCACAGAAGAAGATTAAAATTAAACAGAAGAAAGCACTAAGTGGAGATGTAAAATTTTGTCCTTTTTTATAGGACTATAAAAATTTTAAAAAGTCTAGTTTTTATAATAGTGCTGTGCTTTACAAAGTGACGTGAAAGCGATATAATGTTAGTTGGAAATTTTTTTCATTATTATACTATAAGTAGGAGACCGATTTTAAATGACTAAGAAAAAAATCGTGGTCATCGGTGGTGGTGTTGCTGGGGTTCATGCAACACGTGAGCTTTCGAAAAAGCTTAAAGCAAATGCTGACATCACCTTGATTGACAAACACAGCTATCATACATCTATGACTCAGCTTCATGAAGTTGCAGCAGGACGTGTGCCATTCACAACAGTTCAATATGACTTCCAAAAACTTTTGGGAAAACGTAAAAATGTGAGCCTTGTAACTGATGCTGTTGTAAGTCTTGATAAAGAAAACAAAAAAGTTATTACAGAGCACGGAAGCTATGATTATGATTACGTCATTGTCGCTCTGGGTGGTGAACCAAATGACTTTGGTGTGCCAGGTGTTAAAGAACACGGCTTCACACTTTGGTCCCTTGAGGATGCTATGCGCATCAAACGTCAACTTGAAACTGTTGTCCAATACGGTTCAACAGAAGTTAATGATGAAAAACGCCGTGCACTCTTGACGATTTCCGTTGCAGGTTCAGGCTTTACAGGGATTGAAATGGCTGGTGAACTGATTGACTGGCGTAAAAAAGTTTCAACAGATTGGAAGATTCCAGAAGAAGAAATCACAATTAACGTTGTTGAAATGATGCCAACAATCCTAAACACATTGGACCGTAAGCAAGCAGATAAAGCACATGCCTACCTCGAAAAGAAAAATGTCAATGTATTAACAAATCATGGTATTGTTGAAGTTGCAGAAGACCACATCAAAGTAAATGTTGGCGGACGAGATGAAGAAAAAGTTCTAAAAGAAATCCCAACACACACATTGATCTGGACTACAGGTGTTCAAGGTAATACAGCAGCGCAAACTAATCTTAATGAAACAGAACGCGGTCACCGCCTCCAAGCCAACGAATTTATGCAAGCTGTTGGCTTTGAAGATAAAGGAATCTATGTAGCCGGGGACGTTTCAGGTTATATCGAACCAGATACTGGCCGTCCAACACCACAAATCGTTGAAGCAGCAGAGCAAACAGCACATACAGCAGCTTCGAATATCATTGCAGATATTAATGGTGGTAGCAAACACAAACACGTAAGTAAGTACCAAGGAACAATGGTTTCGATCGGTTCAACTTGGGGTGTAGCTAAAGTCGGCAGTATGCGTCTGACAGGCTTCTGGGCGATGCTGATGAAGAACATCGTTTACTTTATCTACACATTGCAAATCCGCTCAGCACACTATTTCTGGCGTTATGCATTGGATGAAGTTTTCCGTACAAAAGATGGTCGTAACTTCATGCGCGGTCATACTTCACGCTTAGGTAATGTTCTCTGGGCTGTACCACTTCGTATCTTCTACGGTCTCGTTTGGTTGACAGAAGCAATGAAGAAAATCGTTGGTGAAGGTCAGCTCTTTAACCCGACAACTTGGTTCGGTAAAGGCTCTTGGTTTACGGACGATCTTAAATTCCCGTTTGCTTGGTTGCAAGAAGTACCGAAACATGCAGATGCTGCTGCTGGCGCAACAGGTGAGGCAGCAACTAAGGCAGCTGAAGCTGCTGCTGGTGCAACAGATGCGGCAGCTAGTGGCGGTGCTGAAGCGGTACATAAAGCAACAGAATGGGGACTTTCATACGCTTATGGTACAGATCCAATGCCAGTCTTTGAAAAAGTACCAAACTGGATGGAACCTTTCTTTAAATTCATGATTCCAAATCGTGATGTCGCTTTATTCATGCAAAAATTCATGTCTATTGTTGAAGTTTTACTTGCTCTTGCAATCATCTTTGGTCTCTTTACTTGGATTGCATCAGGCGTAACTGCGGCCTTGACAGTGATGTTTGCACTTTCAGGAATGTTCTTCTGGGTAAATATCTGGTTTATTCCAGTAGCCATTGCCTTGATGAATGGCTCTGGACGTGCCTTTGGTTTAGACAAATGGGTTCAACCTTGGATTCAAAAACTACTTACCCAAATATGGTATGGGAAGTCTCGTTCCATCTATAAAGGACGTTAATTTTAGAATAGCTCTTAGGGAGCTATTTTTGTTTGCAGCAGTGGCAATCTTTCTCCTGAAATTGATTCTTGATCATTTATCAGATATAATAATAGAGTGGTTATCTCATATGCGTGCTCTTCTATTTCTCAGCAGTTACGCAAATATTTATCAAAGGACGTTCAAGATACCTTATGACATTTAAAACTTTTTTAGAACTTGTCGAAATTAAAACAAAAATTGCAAGTATTTTTCCCTATATCATTGGTTTGCTTTTCAGTTTGAGCTATTTCAAGTCCTTTAATCTTGCCTTATCTCTTCTGTTTTTTCTTGCCATGTTAATTTTTGACATGACAGTAACGGCTATTAATAACTATCAAGATTTTCAAAAAGCGAATGATGAGGTGTATAAAAGAGAAGAAAATATTATTGGTACAGCTAAGCTGGACCCCATGTTTGTTAGGAATCTCATCTTATTTATGCTTGCTCTAAGTCTTTTCTTGGGCTTTTTCCTTGCCTATTTCACAGGCTGGCTCTTTTTATTACTAGGAGGAATTGTCTTCTTTATTGGGGTCTTTTATACGTACGGACCCATCCCTCTTTCTCGCATGCCTTTGGGGGAAATATTTTCCGGTGGAACGATGGGCTTTGGAATCTTTGCGATGGTCGTGCTTGTGAACAGTGCACAACATCCCACCTTCAAGCTTAATCTTAACTTTTCGAGTGATTCCTTTACTTTTTCTGGAAGTATGCTGGGAGCAGTAGCGATGATTGTTGCGAGCTTACCTCTAGTCTTGACAATTGCGAACATTATGCTGGCTAATAACTTACGTGATTTGGACACAGATATCAAAAATCATCGCTACACTTTAGTTTATTATATAGGACGTAAACAAGGGCTTCAGCTTTTTCAGCTTCTCATGTATAGTGCGTATCTTTTCCTTATTTTAGGCTTTTTCCTTGGATTTTTTGAGTGGCCTACACTATTGACTTTACTTTCATTTCCTATAATCAAGAAAAATTTAAAACGGCATGCAGCAGAAGTTCCAGCTCCTCATAGCTTTGTTTATTCTTTGAAGAACATGGTGACTTTTAACAGTTTTTATGCCCTGTCTTTACTTTTGGCGATTTTTTGGCAAATATTAGTAAAATAAAAAGGAGGAGGCTGGGACAAAAGTCCAAAATAATGGAAAATCGCTCAATTACGGTCATTAAGAATGTCGTGGTTGAGCGATTTTGATTTTTTAGTTTTGGACAAAAACAGTCAAATTTCGACTTTTGTCCTAGCCTCTTTTTAGCTTGACAGAAATTCAGTCAATAACGTTATAATCATACTCGTCTTCCTTGATTTCTTGTGCAATACCCAGCCAAGACATCCAGCCCAAGTGGACACCAATGAAAACAATACCCCATCCGATAGCAAAGTTCAAAAGCCAAGGGTGGATAATTTTCAGTGAAGTCAGCTTCATTCCGGCATAAGCAATGATAGGCCCTGACACAAGAAACCAATTGTATTTGTTTTTTATATATTTCTTCATTAAACTTATTAGTCTCCTTAAAAAAGTATAGAAAGGGATTCTGTGAAAAATCAATTAGATTTTTGCATACAATTATTTTTGCTTTTTTTCATTTCTTTCCCCTTCTCTTTCATCGCTTTCAAAATCACCGCTGTGACTGTTTTGGAGGAAATGAAGCCACCAATGCTACAAAGAGAAAGCCCTACAGTAAGATTTAAAACTAGGGTTTCAAACATAAAAATGGACATTACCATGATACCAAGTGAAAGGATAAGGCTGCCTATATACAAGAGTATGTTTTGTTTTATTTCCACTTTCATTAGGCTAAAATATATCCGTCTAAGCGACCATCAGCGCGGTCAAGTCCCCAAGCAATGGCACCACCAATGGAAATTCCTGCAAGTGTGGTAGCTAACCTGATTGCAGACATGATTATCCCTGAAACTCCTATTCCCACTCTACGTAATATTTGGCCTTGGACTACACGAGTGATGAGAGTGCGGTGAGTTTGGAGGAGAGAGGCCAGTGCAGCACGGCTTCGGGCAGCTGCACCAATCCCAACGGCAATGAGTCCTACATCTATAACAGTACCTATAAAACGACGGGAATTCCACCAATTTCTTCCGAATCTGCGAAGAAGGGGATTATATCCAGTAAGACTTAAATACTCCTCCAAAGCTTTTGAAACTCTTTCTTCATCTTCAGGGGTGATTGTCAATGATTCAATTTCAGTAACTTCAATTTCGCTGTGACCATATTTTTCTTTGATATAGTCAAGGGCTTGGTTTGATTTTTGTTCCTGCGCCACATATTCACTTGGCAATTGTATCGGTTGATAAACTTCAGCTTCATTTGAAGTTTCTAAATTAATTTGTTCATCAACTTCCACATCATTCGCCTGTACGACTCCGACAACAGGGGGACCAACAGCTGTAAATAAAACTAGGATTGCTACAAGTACCATGATGTCAAGCTCCAAATAAAACGGACAGTAAAAAAAACAAATTAATGTTCAATGAGGTATGCCATCTGAT
>NZ_WIVG01000066.1 GCF_016758115.1 Lactococcus garvieae | reverse complement strand
CAAGCTTTTCCTAATCCAGCAGGACGTATAGGTGCCAATAATAGTTGGTGGTGGCTTCGAACTCGTGCTCTAGTAGGGCATTCTTGGGTTATCCTCCATAGAGGACATGGACAAGACTTAAGCGGGGCCCTTAATGGAGGACATACATCACAGGGCGCAAATACTGGTGGAGGGTCCCGCCCCGCCCTCATCATCAACCAATCGAACTAAAGACAAACTTACCAAACAAAAAATCACTCAAACTGGCATTCTTATGTGCCAAATTTGAGTGATTTTTTAAGATAAAGCTATTGATACAGCTGCCTTAACGTGTTAAGCTTGACTAAGCTTTGCCATCGCTGCTGAGTTTCAGAGGCTTTTCAGCTTACCACGGAATTCATCAATGGACCGATAACCTTTTTCATCCATGATTTCCTGTAATTCTTTACTAATTCGCGCAAAAATTCCGGGTCCCTCTTTGTGGAGAGCTGTTCCGATTTGGAGCATGGTTGCACCACAGAGCAGGTGTTCAAAGGCATCACGCCCTGTTTCAATACCGCCTGTCCCGATGATTTGAATTTCTGGTTTAAGCCGTGTATAGAAAGCACGAACATTAGCGAGGGCAGTAGGTTTGATGTATTGTCCTCCCAGACCCCCAAAACCATTTTTAGGCTTGATGACAACGGCTTCCTCTTTAGAATCGATGAATAGAGCATTGCCGATACTATTGACAGAATTCACATAAGTGAGAGGGAATTTGTTAAGGATATCAGCCATTTGGTCAAAATGCACCAAGTCAAAATAAGGAGGAAGCTTAACGCCAAGTGGTTTTTTAAAGAAGATGAAAACTTTTTTGAGAAGGTCTTCGGTAGCCTGAAAGTCATAAGCCATCTGAGGCTTTCCTGGAACATTTGGACATGAAAGGTTAAGTTCAGTAATTCCGGAAAAAGCACTGTCTTGAATAAGTTTCAACATCTCGATATTTTCTTCTTGGCTCATCCCCGCAATAGAGAAAAAGAGTGGTGTTTCTTGATGCTTTTGTTGTCCTAAAGCATAGTCTAGATAATAGTGAAAACCTAGATTAGGCAACCCCATCGAGTTAATGCTTCCAAGGGCTAAGTCAACATAACGCGGCGATGGATTTCCCTCTCTTTTTTCTAGAGTTGAACTTTTCGTGATATATGCCCCAGCCTCAGATTTTTCCAAGTCTTTCAACTCCTCAATAGTCATACAATGCACACCAGAAGCATTCATAAAAGGATTGGAAAATTTAGCATGAGCAAAAATTGTTTCTTGTTTCAAATCACTAAACCTCTTTCATAATTTTTACTATTCTATCATGATTAGCCGAGAAATTAAATGATTAAGTCTAAACAGCTGGAAAAAACTTATTTCTCTTTGCTTTTCTACTAATATGTGTTACTGTATAGTTGTATTAGTTAATACAGATTAGACAGGGGTGAAAATGGAAAAGAATACAGAGATGCTGAAAGGCGTTTTAGAAGGGTGTGTATTACAAATCATTAGCCAAGGGGAGACCTATGGTTATGAGATTACCCAGAGATTAAAAGAGCATGGCTTTGTCGATGTAGTTGAAGGGACAGTTTATACCATAACTTCTAGACTTGAACGTCAAAAACTATTAGAAACAGAAAAGAAAGTTTCAGATAAGGGACCGGCACGGAAGTTCTTCAGGATCAATGAGGCAGGAAGGCAAGAGCTGGCTGCTTTTTGGACGAGGTGGGATTTTCTTTCAGAAAAACTTGCGGAAATAAGGAGGGACAGATGAATTTTTGGGATAGAGTAACAGGAAGAGATATGACTCTTGCTCAAGCGGATTTTGAAAAAAGAGTAGCTTATTTGCCAGAAAGCTATCGGATTATGTGGGCTGAACTAGAACCAAATATCCAAAGATACAGTGATTTGACAGGGAGAAATCTTATCCCGATCATGTCGAGTTTGCTGGACTTCTTTGAAGAGACGGCATCTGACTATGCAGACGTTTCAGCTGTGATTGGTGAAGACAAGGAGGCTTTTGTTGCAGAACTCTTTGACCAGCGTAAGCCTATACCTTACATGTCCTACCGTGACAAGTGTCGTGAACAGCTTAACCGTAACGTGTTCAAAAAGCTAGGAAGGGACTAAGATGAGTTTTCAGGAAATGAGAGATGGAAAAAAGGAATGGCGTATTTTGCAAGCGGCTGTAAAAACTTTGCCAAAAGACTATTACATCGTCTATCGAGAAATACAAAAATATTTTTTCAAAATTGGTGTTACAGATACTCAGGTTTTTCGTGAACTGCTGGAGATTTTTGAAGATGGAGTACTGAGAGAGGTAGACATTTTGCAAGTGACCGGAAGGGACATTGCTGCTTTCAGTGACAGTTTACTCAGACAGGATGACCTTTGTGAAAAATAAAGAAGGCAAATCTCATGAAAAGAGAAACGTTTCACAGGTGTACAAGAAGACACTGGTGAGCGTTTTTTCTATGGTGGCGGAAATCTGAAAAATAAGAAAATGGAATTACATTAATTAGTGCGATTCCATAAATCTGGAGCTACCGATAATACTACCTGTGTTTCAGTGAACAGCTGGAAAGCAGGAACAAAAGCATGTTTTGAGTTTAATACAATGCAAGAGTTTGAAAAAATTGAACCAGCTCCTGAACTCCTACTCCTGATTGGAGGATTTGAGGAAGAAGAAGTTCTGCTGGCTACATTAATGCTCCAGCAGATTTTTATTCCCCTTGCTATTCCGACAGGGCGGTGTTATAATAAAACTAAATAAAAAGGACTTGCGCTAACAAGTCCCGTGTAGCCGTATTAAGAACGGTAGCAAAGTTAACGTAAAATAACGTCACTCGCTAAAGTTAGACGTTATTTTTTATCGTCTTTATTCGTCACTGTAATCATTAATAACGCAAGTGCAATCATCAATGAGAGTGTTTCATATATCGCCAAAATTTGTCGCCTTTCTGTATTGTGAGGTTATCGCCTACAATTTTTCATAAGCATCACCTCCAGTTAGGCTACCATCCATAAACTTCCACTTGGCTATTATATCATATTAGTCACTCTTTGAAAATACGTTACAGTATGATTACGGTACGAAGAAAGACCTCGATAAATCGAAGCTATCCGCCTGATAAAGTTGTTAATTTGACTGTCATTTGATTCATTCTTATCCGGGCTTATTCCTGTGACTATTGCAAGAAGCAGAGGATATAAGGCTCTATTACCTCATATTGTCTTTCATTCTGACTATAGGGGAGTTTTTTAATTGTTGCTTTCATAATGTAGTTATAAATGAAAGGGGAGCATTGGCTCCCTTTGCAGAGTCGTCTTATCTTTTGGAGGCGGCGAGAAAGACAAAAAAACGAGAAAAGTTCCCGTTTTTTCTTTATCCATTCATAAATAGACCAGTCTCTATTTGAGAGTCATTGAAGAAGTATTTTGTTTAAATTTTTAATAACTCGCTTAAGGAGCAATACGTTTACGGTTCGCCTTTTTACGGTTTTCTTGGACAAATTCCCATTTGCGTTCTATGGGATCAATACGACGTTTTTTATAAATGACACCAGCAGCCACTAAAACTGCAAGAGTAAAGACCTTACCAGCAACAAAACCAGCAACAAAATTTTTATTCATAATATATACCTCCAAGAGTGATTATTAGCGCGCTAGACG
This sequence comes from Lactococcus garvieae, assembly GCF_016758115.1. Lineage (GTDB taxonomy): Bacteria > Bacillota > Bacilli > Lactobacillales > Streptococcaceae > Lactococcus > Lactococcus muris. The sequence goes on along the minus strand of NZ_WIVG01000066.1, from coordinate 4,492 downwards.
TTTTCTTCTGGCACGCTTTTGATTTTCAACAACGACATCTTTTTTTAGATTGGGATGCATTTCAGCATCAATCAATCCTTTATGTTTAGCAAACATCACAGCCGTTCCAGCTACTGTGATTTCAATAGCTTTTCCGATAAGATAGCCCTTAAGATATTTATTCATCCTTTTCTCCTCCTATGTTTGTCAATCATGATGATACTTTTAGAAATGTATAAGTTTATTATAACACTTGTAAGCTTCTAAGCCCAGTATTTTAAGCTGTTGCATATGTAAAACAGACGAAATATTTGAAAGTATTAAAAATTATTGTTATCTTAGAGAGAAGAGCATCAGAATGCAGAGGGGGAGGGGAAGAGAACATGAAAAAGAAGTGGTTAGGTCTGCTTTTGCCTGTTTTCGGAATTATTATTGGAGTGCTGTCGGAAAGAGTTGATAAGAAAGAGTCAAAGGCCCCGTCAGTTAATACCTATATAAAAAGTGTAACCTTAAAGGATTTCAGTATTGAGGTGATGTCCGAAAATAGTGAAAATCAAATCTTGGTGAATTATCCTAAAACTAAAAGTAAGAAAATCAATCAAAGGTTAGAAAGTTTTTTAAGAGACGAGCTTTCGTCTTTTAAAAAAGCTTCTCTTGAAAATAACCTAAGAGAGAAAGGAAGTTTCTTTCAGTCTTTTGAAACTTATGAGTTATCCCCTGATATCGTGAGTTTTAAGTTTAATGTGATGCGAAAAAACAGTCCGCTGCTGCAAACAGAAAGTCAAGTCATTACGAAAACCTATGATTTAAAAGAAGAAAAAGAATTACAAATCTCAGATCTGCTTAAAGAAAAAGAGGATCTGCAAAGTATTTCTAAGTATATTTATGACAAATTTTCAAAGGAGCAGCGTTATTCCACACAAAAGGCAAAGGCGGTTTTACAAAGCGGTTTAAAGGCTGTTGAGCAAAATTTTAACACCTTTGTTTTGAATAATAATTCTTTAGTTTTCTATTTTGCCCCGCATCAGATAAACAGGGATACCAAGAACTATGTACAGGTTTCCCTTCCACTTCGTGAGCTTGGAGAAGTTGTGACTCCCCGAATCTTAGTAGGGCATTTGAAGGAGGAAGCGGAGAAATCAAAAGTAAAAATTCCTTCTGCTCGACAGGTTAGAAATAAACAGCTTGCCAGCAAGAAGCTCGTTGCTTTAACTTTTGATGATGGGCCAGATCCACAAACTACGCCGCGCTTGCTCTCTATTTTGAAAAAAGAAAATGTGCCCGCAACATTTTTTATACTTGGTAATCGTCTTGCGCTTTATCCGGAAATAGTGAAGCAGGAGTATAAGTTGGGACATCAAGTAGGTTCCCATACTTTTAATCATCTGAACCTTCCGCAACTTCCCATGAAAGAGGTTCAGGAGGAAATCAAAAATACAGCAGATTTAGTCCAAAAGACTCTCGGTATTGCCCCACAAGGCTTACGTCCGCCCTATGGAGCAACAACGCCTGAAATCAATGCGCAAGCACAAACACCAATCATTCAATGGAGTGTGGATTCTTTAGATTGGAAGAGTAAAAATGCAGACCAGATAGAACAGGTTGTGATGAATGAAGTCTATGACGGCTCCATCATTCTCATGCATGATATTTACGATAGCTCTGTTGATGGGGCAGAAAAAGTAATCAAGAAACTAAAAAGGCAGGGCTATACTTTCGTCACAGTAAATCAACTGATTGAAGCGCGTGGAAAGCTCGAAAATTCTCAAGTTTACTTTAATGCAACGAGATAAAATTTTACCTCAATTTTTTGAGGTTTTTTATATCGAAAAATAATTCCCGAAGTCAAAAATGCTATATGCTATAATAGAAAGAAACAGTAGAAAAGTAAAAGTATGAAGAAAAAGAAAGTTTTAGTGGTTGTGGGTCCTACAGCTGTGGGAAAAACAGCTCTGGGGATTCAGTTGGCTCAGAAATTTGGAGGGGAGATAATCTCAGGAGATTCGCAGCAAGTTTATCGAGGACTGGATATTGGAACAGCTAAGGCGAGTCCAGAAGAACAGGCTGCTGTGGTGCATCATTTGATTGATGTACGTGATGTAGATAAGAGCTATTCTGCCTTTGACTTTGTCCAAGAAGCAACACAAAGTATTGAACAAATTATTGAAGCAGGAAAAGTCCCCATAATAGTAGGAGGAACAGGACTTTATATTCAGAGTCTTCTTGAGGGATATCATCTGGGAGGGCAGGCACATCATGAGGAAATGATGACATTACGTAAAAATCTAGAGGCGCTGTCTGATGAAGAACTCTTTGCGCGCGTGACACAAGAGATTCCAGAGCTCAATCGGAGAAGGGCAGTGCGTTTTCTAGAATTAGAAGCTTTCGGTACAGGTGAAAATCAGAAACCGGACTATGAATTTTCTATCCTCGGCCTCAGTAGTGAACGGTCAGAGCTTTACGCGCGGATTAATAGCCGAGTAGACCAAATGATGGACGAAGGGCTTCTTCAGGAAGCCAAATTTTTATTTGAGGGCTATCCAGATGTCCAAGCAGCTAAGGGGATCGGCTATAAGGAGTTTTTCCCCTATTTTGCAGGAGAATGTTCACTTATGGAAGCGGTGGAGCTTGTGAAAAGAAATTCACGAAGATATGCTAAGCGTCAGCTGACTTGGTTTCGTAACCGTATGAATGTTGATTTTTATGATGTGTTATCAATGGATTATCCGGAAAATGCTATAATGTGTGCAAAAGAATTTTTAAATATGGAGGAAAGAAGTGAAAAATAAGGAATATATTGATTTAGGCTTGAAATATGGTGGCTATATGGCTCAGGATAGGGTCTTTCTAGAAAATCGTTTAGAGAGCCTGACTGACGAAAAGGAAAAAATGCTTTTGGTGACACCGCCTTCAAGTGTTATCAATGCCTATTTTGCAGAGCTTTATCAAAAACGCTCTCCTCAGGATGCGACCAAGTATTTCTTTGCGCTATCTCGTGACTTAGCGATGTTTCAAACGCAACCGAATTTTCATTTGGAGGGAAAAGAAGGGACGGAAAACTTCCGTTTTGTGCGTCTGAATATATCAGGAAAATCCTTTGGCTTTTGTTACCGCAATGCTCAAGAGGAAGCACTTGTTTTTAGTGAATTTCCGCTTAAGATGACCACACAGATTGTTTATGAAATTGCGCAAATTTTCCCTCACTATGTTTTAGAGCAGGAAAACGAATACTTGGTTATGAAGAAAGCTGATTTTAAGGGGAGATTTACAGATGTGCATGAACTCTCAGACTTGACAACAGCAGATGAAAATGAAAACTATATTCGTTTGACAGGCTATAATTTTGAAGATTTGCTTTTGCAGGCTGAAAAAATCGGTTATCTTAAGCCCCTTCTTTATCAAGCGGAGAAAAACAAATGTTACATGTATATCTCTAAAGGATTTTGATTGGAATATTCTGAAAAATGAGGTATAATTAGGGGAGAGAACTAAAGTAGGGAGAGTTTTTATGTTAACAGTTTCGCTTATCATCGTTGCGGTTTTCTTCATCATATTCTTGGTGAGTGTAAGTACATTATTTTATGTTATTAAGCAGCAAACGGTAGCAATCATCGAACGTTTTGGGAAGTATCAAAAAACGTCTTCCGCAGGTTTTCATATAAAATTGCCATGGGGAATTGACCGCGTTGCTGCCCGCATCCAGTTGCGCTTATTGCAAAATGAAATGACTATGGAAACCAAGACAAAAGACAATGTCTTTGTCACGATGAATGTTGCTACACAATATCGTGTTAATGAAGAAAACATTAAAGATGCTTACTATAAGCTGATGAATCCTGCGGAACAGATTCAAGCTTATATTGAAGATGCTCTTCGCTCCGCTGTGCCTAGGTTGACTCTGGATGAAGTCTTTGAGAAAAAAGATGAGATTGCTTTGGAAGTACAACATCAGGTTGCAGAAGAAATGACTACCTATGGGTATATCATCGTTAAAACACTCATCACTCGTGTAGAACCTGATGCAGAGGTTAAGCAATCCATGAACGAAATCAATGCTGCACAACGTAAACAGGATGCTTCACAAATGCTTGCTAACGCAGAGAAGATCAAGATTGTTACCTCAGCGGAAGCGGAAGCAGAAAAAGATCGTTTGCGTGGTGTGGGTATTGCAGAGCAGCGTAAGGCCATCGTTGATGGACTTGCCCAACAAATTATTGAAATTAAAAACACAGGTGCAAGTTTAACGGAGGATCAGATTATGTCTATTCTCTTGACGAACCAGTATCTGGACACTCTCAACCAGTTTGCGAATGGGGGGAATTCGACGATCTTCTTACCAGCTAGTGCGGACGGTATTGAAGACCTTCGCACACAAATCTTGAGTGCCTTAAAGGCCAAATAAAATGTGATAATAGAGTCAAGAAGCTCCTTCTGGGGCTTCTTTTCTCATGCCTAAAAGCCAAGCCCTCAGACAAACCACCCACCCTTTTCTCATCAAACACTCATTTCATTT
>NZ_WIVG01000065.1 GCF_016758115.1 Lactococcus garvieae | reverse complement strand
TCATTTTTTAGCGAGTACCACCGCAGAGTTGACAGAGCCTTAAAAATAAGAAGCCATCTGTGGATGGCTTCTTATTTTTTTATGATGTATCCCAGCATCACTCAAGCTTTCCATAGTAAATTTCTTGAATTTCCGCTGTATAGTTTCCAGAGTCATCGTGAACAATCAGAGGAGGAAGGAAGATTTCTCCACCTGGCTTTCCATCTTTAATGGCATCAATCAGTAATATATTAGCTGCTTGATTAGCCTTAGGATAGACGAACTGAATACGCTTAGGAACAAGATGATTTTTTTTCATCTTGTCTACAATTTCAAAAAAGCGTTCCGGACGATGTACTAAAGCAAGATGTCCATTTGTTTTTAAAAGCCTCTTACTGGTTTCAAATATTTCATCCAAATTCGTTGCCAACTCATGGCGTGCTAAGGTATAGTGAGGGTTTTCATTAACATGGCTCTTGTCATCTAATTTAAAATAAGGAGGATTACAAAAAATCAGATCTACTGAAGAGGTCGTGATATAGTTTAAGGCTTTATTTAAATTATCGTTAATGACAGTCATCTGCTCGTCCAGTTCATTAAGCTGAATGGACCGTTGTGTCATTTCCGCAAGACGCTCCTGTATTTCAAGCTCTATGATTTGAGAATCTGTCATTGAACTAGCAAAAAGTCCAACAGCGCCATTCCCTGCACACATATCTACAATTTTCCCTTTCTTTGGTAAACGAGGAAAACGTGCGAGAAGAATGGCATCTATGGAAAATGAAAAAACGTCACGACTTTGTATTATTTGTACATCTGTTGCCGCAATTTGATCAATACGTTCACCGGCTTTTAATTCGATATCTGTCATTCTCTTATTATACAATTTTCATATCTAAAATTCTCTATGAGGAAAACTGAAAAACCATAGCTGTGCGTTCAGCTAATAAGAGTTCAAGTTTTTTATTCTTTTCCTGATACGTAAAACTTGATCGTGGGCCAAAACCGCCATATTTATTATCATCTGTATCAAATGTCAGTTCGGGCTTACTTGGCATGTAAAGACTAAGTTTTTGTTCTCTATTTGGATGGAAATTAAAGACAAAGAGGAGTTTGCCCTTTCTGTAGGCTAAAAGCTTGTCTTGATTTTTTATCCAGTATTGTTGTAGACTGCCGCTTTGCTTTAAAAATTTATGGTCCTGCTCTAAAGCAATCATATCCTGATCAAATTTTAATAAATACTTAAAGCGTAAGTTTTCATTTTCTGACAAAGACCATTGACGACGTGCATGCTGAAAGCTCTCTTGATTTCCTTCTCTAGGAAAGTCTAACCACTCCGGATGACCAAACTCATTCCCCATAAAATTAAGATAGCCTTCACCTGCTAAACTAAAAGTAACCAGTCTTACGAGCTTATGCAAGGCAAGGGCACGATCAATAATCAATGAATCCGTATGGCTATCCATGGAGTCATAAATGGCTTCGTTAGCTAGCCACATCATCAGGGTTTTATCACCCACCAAAGCTTGGTCATGACTCTCCGCATAACCGATATTTTTCTCACCCGGACGACGTGTTGTTAGTTCCCACCAAAGTTCCATGAGGTCCAACTCTTCATCTGATTTTTCCTTAAACTGCCTAATCCAGTAGTCTGGAACTCCCATAGACAAACGATAATCAAAACCAATTCCACCCTCAGAAATAGGAAGAGCCATCCCTGGCATCGCTGACATGTCTTCTGCAATCATTGTTGCGCTAGGATTAACTTGACGAACAAGTTCGTTGGCAAGCATCAAGTAAACGATAGCTTCAATATCCGTATCCCTAGAAAAATATTTACCATAATTGTCAAAACTTGTTCCTAAGCCATGATGATGATAGAGCATGCTGGTTACTCCGTCAAAGCGAAAACCGTCAAAACGGTAAGTTTCCAGCCAAAACTTAAGGTTAGACAGGAGGAAATGAATGACTTCATCCTTACCATAATTAAAAAGTTTCGTGTTCCAAGCTTCATGCTCGCCTCGACCGCCTGCATGAAAGTATTGAGTGCTACTTCCATCAAAAAGATTCAGACCATCACCCACATTTTTCACTGCATGTGAATGTACAACATCCAGTAGAACTCGAAGTCCCATGCCATGAGCCGTATCTATCAATTCCATCAGATCCTCTGGACTACCAAAGCGACTTGATACCGCAAAAAAGTTGGAAACTTGGTAGCCAAAGCTAGCATAGAGCGGATACTCCATAATAGCCATAAGCTGTATGGTGTTGTAACCGGCTTTTTTGATACGGGGCAGGACGTCTACTGTAAATTCTTTATAAGAATTTATCCTATATTCTTCACTCGAAATCCCGATGTGTGCCTCATAAATTAGGGGGGCTGTATCTTTTAAAACAGGAGACTTATGTTTAAATTCATACCTAGGCTCAACAATAACTCCATCCAGTTCCAAGTATTCATTTTGAACAGCATACATAATGTAGGAAGGGACTCTATAAACTTCTGTACCGTTGATAACAAGTTTAACCTTGACCTTAGACCCTAAAGGTAAACGACCAGGAACTGCTATTTCCCAAACTCCACCATAGGCTGCTTTTAACTCATGCTGGCTGCCCTCCCATTCATTGAAGTCACCAACTAAAAAAGCTTTTTCTGCATTCGGTGCCCATTCACGAAAAGTCCAATTGTGCGTTTCTTGTTGAAAGCCAAAGTATTTATGACCATTGGCAAAGTCCGACAGTTTCCCTTCCATTCCTAGTAACCTCTTTTTAGTTCTTGCAAATTCAAAAAGACGCAGAGACAGGTCTTCCTTGTAAGGTTCTAAGTATGGGTCGTATTGTAAAATATTTAGCATGATGAGAAACCTCCCTTAATAACTGACACACTCTTCATTTATTCTACCATTTTTTTACACCGTATTATATTCTTATGAGGGACTGTTGATAGTAAAAATACAAAAAAGAGAGAACAGCAACTTCTCTCTTTAAAAATTCTTAGCATTTGGTTTATTATAGCCATACTTTTCACAGAAGTCCTCACGGAATTCCAGAAGATTGTCATCCACAATAGCTTGGCGAACATTTGTCATCAAGTTAATCAAGAAATACAAGTTATGGTAACTTAAAAGACGGAGACCAAATGTCTCATCTGCTTTGAATAAATGACGTAGGTAAGCACGGGTGTAGTTTGAGCAGCAATAGCAATCACACTCTGGATCAAGTGGTGTAAAATCAAGCTCATATTTTGCATTTTTAATATTCACACGGCCGAAACTTGTCATCGCGGTACCATTACGCGCGATACGTGTGGGTAGCACACAGTCAAACATGTCTACACCACGAATGACGCCATCAATTAAACTATCTGGTGCACCAACTCCCATCAAATAACGTGGTTTATCTTCTGGCAAAAGCGGTGTTGTAAAGTCAAGGACGGCATTCATCTCAGCGTGAGACTCACCCACAGCAAGACCCCCAATCGAGTAGCCAGGGAAGTCCATGCTAACAAGATCACGCGCTGATTGGCGGCGTAAATCTTCAAATCCAGCACCTTGCACGATGCCGAAAAGTCCTTGATCATGTGGGCGTTGATGTGCTTTTAGGCCACGCTCTGCCCAACGGGATGTCCGTTCTACAGAAGCTTTGACGTAATCATAAGGTTGATAAAAAGGTGGACATTCATCAAAGCTCATCATAATATCAGAGCCCAGATTATTTTGGATAGAAATAGCTTTTTCTGGGTTGAGGAAGAGTTCGCGACCGTCAAGATGGCTTTTAAATTTAACGCCCTCTTCGCTGATATTTTTCTTGTTTTGTACCAAAGAGTAAACTTGGAAGCCACCACTATCTGTTAAAATAGGCTGATCCCAATTCATAAATTTATGCAAGCCTCCTGCTTGAGCAACAAGCTCATCTCCTGGACGAAGCCACAAGTGATAAGTATTGGCAAGAATAATCCCTGCTCCCATCTCTTTAAGTTCTTCTGGGGACTGTGTCTTAACCGTTGCTTGCGTCCCTACAGGCATAAACATAGGTGTTGGAAAAGTCCCATGTGGTGTTATAATTTCACCGAGACGCGCACCTGTGTGTTTTTCTTTTTTTATTAGTCTATATTTTATTGCATGTTCAGTCATGTAAACTCCTTTAAACTTCTACAAGTATACCAAAATTCTTTGATTTTTCCCAGCCAGTCTATGACTGCTTTTATCTGAAAGTTTTTTGTTGAGAAGCCTCTTCTTTTATGGTATTCTAAGGGATGGAGGATTCTATGATGTTTAAAGTTTTAAAAGATAGGGCCAAGGATGCTCTGAGAGAAGACTTTGGTGCTAAGTTACGCCTGTTCTTAATCCCAATTTTTGGGGGAATTATCTCAATGAACATGACTTATCGCTCAAACTATAATTCCAATGTAGACACCGTTAATAATTTTGATGCAAGTGCTGTAACAACAGGATTACTGCTTTCTTTACTCTTGGCAATGCTTATTGGCTTTTTAATAGGAGCTTTGCTTTCTGTCATCATTGATGTTATCACGGTTGGTGCTCGTTTCAATTACATTAAAATCTATCGTGGCGAACGCACAAGCTTACGCTTTAAAAATGTCTTTATCCCTTTTAAAGATGGCAGTTGGATAAAGATTTTCGTTCTTCACTTAGTGACTTCACTACTTCTTGTTCTTCTGGCCGTTACTGTTATCGGTATTCCTTTTGCCATTTATCTTGGTCTGGGTTGGTCGCAAAAAGATTACATTCTTTTTGACCAGTTAGAGTCAGGTACTTATAATGGTATCTGGGGCGTACTTAATGCTTCTTCTCAAGTAATGCAAGGCTCTCGTGGAGACTATTTCCTCTTCTTGTTGAGTTTCATCTTATGGTACATCCTCTCAGGTATTACCTTAGGTCTTGCAAAATTCTGGACAACACCCTATATTGAAATGTCCACCATTGCTTACTACCAAAACTTAATTGCCTCTAACAGAAAGACATATTAAAAAGAAGACATGGTGTTCTTCTTTTTTTTTAGCTTTCATATATGAAAATGATGCGCTATAGCGAATAAGAAAATCACAATACAATAATAAAAAATGTGTTGTGTTAATAAGAAACTTCACGTTCTCTCGAACATAAAGTTAGCTTCGTATATCAAAAAATCATGCGGAAGACTGATTTTCACTTCCTTTTATGATGCTATAATAAATATATAAAAATCTAAGGAGTTTAAATCACAATGCTGTTCTTACTCATCATTATCTTATGCACTTATCTCTTCCTCAAAGGATTTTTCAAATACATCCTTCCCCTCCTCATCTTCCTCTTCTTTGCAAAACTTTTCTTGGGAGGGCTTCTCCTTTTCTTTAATACATACTTTCTTTTCAGTCTAGCAATCATCGCTTTCTTCATCTGGCTAATTAGTACTGTCAAGAAACAAAATTATTGATAAATCACAAAGGTAACTTATCATAGAGTAAGCTATTAAAAAATGGAATCACCTCAACCATGGTGGTTCCATTTTTTTAAAAATTTGGATAAATCATCATTTACTTATCTCACAGGAAAAACTTATTTCGCTTCATACCAGCTATCCCCCGTATTTTCATCAGCAAGCAATGGTACATTGAGTTCTACAGCAGACTCCATCGTTTGTTTTACTAGGGTCTGAACATCTGCCAACTCCTCCTTGGGTACTTCAAGAATGATTTCATCATGAACTTGGAGTAATAACCTTGCTTTAAACTTTCCTTTTGTCAACGCACTGTCTAGATTAATCATAGCAATTTTGAGAATATCTCCAGCAGAACCTTGTATAGGAGCGTTAATTGCCTGCCGCTCAGCACCTTGCCGCACCATAAAGTTACGATTATTAATTTCTGGTAGTTTTCGACGGCGGTTAAACATTGTACTCACATAACCTCTGTCTTTTGCCTCACGTTTAGTTTCCCTAATATAGTTAGCTACACCAGGATAACGTTCAAAATAAGCGTGAATCATATCAGCAGCTTCTTTATTAGAAATACTTAAACGCTTCGCTAGGCCATATTCTGTTTCTCCATAAGAAATACCAAAGTTTACTGCTTTAGCATTGCGGCGGTCATTAGGGGTAACATTTTCTGGTTTATCTATCCCAAAAACACGCATAGCTGTACTGCTATGAATATCTGCACCATGATTAAAAGCACTAATCAGATGTTCATCCTTAGATATATGCGCCAGGACACGAAGTTCAATTTGTGAATAATCAGAACTTAATAAAACATTATTCTCATCAGCAACGAACGCTTTACGAATTAGGCGACCTGCTTCTAAGCGAACAGGAATATTTTGTAGATTGGGTTCTACCGATGAGAGACGCCCTGTTTGGGTCAAATCCTGAACATAGCGTGTATGAATACGCCCATCCTCTGCTATTTGTGGAATTAGTCCTTGCACATAAGTAGATTGAATTTTTGAAATTTGGCGGTATTCGAGTATTTTAGCAACTAACTCATAATCTTGGGCTAAGTTTTCTAAGATATCTGCAGCGGTTGAATAGCCAGTTTTAGTTTTTTTACCGTGAGGCATCTGTAATTTTTCAAAAAGAATAACTCCGAGCTGCTTTGGCGAATTGATATTAAATTCTTCGCCTGCGAGTTCATAAATTTTTGCAGTTAAATCAGCAATCAATTTTTCATTTTCGGCTCCGATTTCTTCCAGAGTACTCACTTCCACTGCTATACCCGCAATTTCCATTTTAGCCAAAACATTGGCCAGAGGAAGCTCCATTTCTGTGAGAAGACGGTATTGTTCATTTTCTTCAAGGTTTTGAAGCATCACCTCTTTGGTAGAGGCCAAAATATGAATCTTACGCGCCAAATGCTTGAATAAAACGTCATCTTCAGGAACACTGCGTTTAGCCCCTTTACCATAGACTTCCTCATCTGTGGGCATAAAGTCATTGGCGAATAAACGTCCAATTGTTTCTACTTTATTATCTTCCGTTGTGGAAATCAGATATTTAGCCAACATGCTGTCATACTTAGCAGGTGGTAGTTCAATACCTAAACGATGGAGTAGCACTTTATTTTTCTTAAAGTCATATGTATTTTCAGGAAAGTCGAAATTCTTCAATATTTCTGTATTTTTCGAAACAAAGATTTTCTCTTTATTTCCCCAAGCGAAGCCGATAATGTCTTCTTTATGGTAATTCTCATTTAATATTTCAATATAAAAGAAATCTTCCTTATCTACAGAAACTTCAGAGGCTTCCTCAATGACTTCAAAATTTAGCGCAACCTCACCAACTTCAGCTGTCTCGAGCTTTGCCTTAAATTGAGCAAATCCCATTTCATCATAAAAAGCCAAAAGTCCTGATGTATTCGCTGGTTTTATTCGCGTATCTGCAAGATCAATCTCAATAGGAGCTTTCGTATCAATCGTTGCTAAGGTTCGAGACAAATAAGCCATCTCACGATCAGCGATTAGATTGTCTTTCATCTTACTCTGCTTGAGGGAATCAATATTCGCATACAGATTGTCAATAGAGCCCCATTCTTGAAGCAACTTAAGTGCTGTTTTTTCACCAACCTTAGTTACACCTGGATAATTATCTGAGCTATCTCCCATCAGGCCTTTAAGATCGATAAATTGTTCCGGAGTTAGCCCCATTTTTTCCATCAAATAAGTGGGCGTAAAGCTCTCAAACTCCGCCACACCTTTTTTCGAAATTTCAACAGTTGTATTTGAGTCCGCCAACTGAATCAAATCCTTATCGCCCGTAACAATCGTCACATCATAAGCACCAGCTTCAGGAAGTTCAGCCATTTTGTCTAGTGTACCAATAATATCATCAGCTTCATAATTTTTTAGTTCATAATGATTATAGCCAAGTTTTTCAATCAGCTCTTTAATGAAAGGAAGTTGCTCCCGGAATTCATCAGGCATTCGCGCCCGACCGTCTTTGTATGTAGAGAACATTTCTGTTCTAAAAGTAGTCTTTCCCGCATCAAAAGCAATCAAGACATGATCAGGTTCTAAACGTTCAACCAGATTATTAAGCATGAGATGAAAGGCATATATAGCATTGGTATGTAAACCACTTGGAGCCACGAAACGGTCTACTTGATTGTAGAGCGCAAAAAAAGCCCGAAATGCTAGGGAGGAACCGTCAATGAGCAGTAATTTATTTTTCTTGTTTTCCATAACTCCTATTATACCTCAAATTCATAAAAAAAAAGAAGCCTTAGCTTCTTTAGTTCACTTGGCATTTACCCTATCTCGCAGGGGTTCTCCCCAAC
>NZ_WIVG01000064.1 GCF_016758115.1 Lactococcus garvieae | reverse complement strand
ATATTTTTTTATTTCTTGTCCATTTTAACAGGAGCTGTTCATGATAATTTTTTTACTTTTTTATTCATAAATTTTTTCCTTTCAATTCTATACTAGAGTTTTTCTAGCAGACTTTAGTTGTAACTGCCTTTAAAAAATTGTTCTCCTTTCTAGAAAAGGCTTTCATTTCACTTTATAAAAATGTTAACAAGTTAGACTTAAGCGAAACTGAATTGTTCGTAATATTCAGATTATTTTATGCCATTTTTGGCACATTTGATGAGAAGTGAAAAGATTTGTGTCAATTTTTTTAGGTCAAGGTTTTAAATCTGCTTGATCAATCATATACTGCTCTCTAAAGTGAGACAGAGGAAAATTTACGACGCCGTGTGAAAGACTTTAGATATTTCTAATTCTATATAAAGAAAGACTGTTGAGTTACTCTGTTGACTACTTTATGAAATGTTTGTTAAAATTAGAGATTGGGCGGAGGTGACGTACGCTGTAAGACAGTGATTGCCTTTGTTACCATTTTAAAATTTTATAACATAAAAATAGGAGGACTTATGTCAAACTTAGTTGCCAAACGTGTTTCTAATTATGAATTGTTTTTTGATTTAGTTTTTGTACTCGCAGTTTCAAATTTAACTGGGCTCTTACATGGGGAAATAACTTCAAAGAGTTTTTTTACTTTTATCGCTGCAAATCTTGTTATCATGTCAATCTGGATCTTTGAAACCTTTTATATGAATAGTTTTGGAGAACGTGATTTACGTGATATTTTGACGATTACAGCTCTGATGTTTGCGGTTGGTAATCTCTCCTTCCATATCAGCACAGATTACAGCGCTCATGCCCTTCCCTTTGCTTTTTTTGTCACTATTTCTTATGGTATTATTGCGCTTCAATATGTTTTAAGAGGGAGGGCAAGTAGCTTTACTCATGAGATTAAGCACGCTATTAGATTTATGGGAAGTTTGACCCTTATCTTTGCTCTTAGCTGCGTAGCGATATTATCAAATTTTTGGTTTTTCAATGAATGGTCACTTTTATTCTTTGTAGCCCCTATATTTTTGCCACTTGTTTCACATCGCAATTATGATCAAGCGCGGATTATCAACTTCCCTCACTTTTTAGAGCGGCTGCAACTTATTACCATCATCACGTTTGGAGAAACGGTTGTTGCTATTTTGAAAACATATCAAGATGATATTCTTATTGGAGGAATTTTCTTTTTTGGTATGGCAAGCCTATTTTTTCTTTATATCTCCCAAACTTTTCTCAATATTAATCATCATCAAAGAGTCAGAGTTACCTTGCTTAGCTATGTCCACAATGCTCTTTTAATTGGGCTTAATCTCTTTACTGTTGGTATTGAAGCGATGTCAAACTCGCATCATAGAGAGCTTGGTGCGACGTTTATCATTATAGGAATAGCTATCTTTTATTTGGCTTTGATGGCGACAAGTACCTACAACCAAGAACGCTATCGTCTGACCTTAGTGGGAAGTCTGATATATGCTCTTTGGATAAGTCTTGTTTCACTTACTCTTTATATCCTAAGAGAACAGTTCCTTCCCTTTATAATAGTCTTTTTGATTGCGATGGTTATGAGTGCTTGGCTGTTCATATATGAGAGACAGAGGAGACAGAGGGACTAGATGTCTTAAACTTGTGTCTTGTTAAAGAAATTTGGTTATTAAATGAATGAAATGAGCCCCATGTTGCCCAAGCTGCTCCACTATAATTCTGGTATTCAAGAACAGTCTGTAATTTGTGAGAATTTTTAGGAGGGCAGTCGACATTTATTGCATTGAGGAGAATAATTCCTTTTTATCTTAATTTCTTCCTCCATGGTAAAATCTAATAAAAAATCGGTGAGCCTAAAGGACCTCCGATTTTTCTTATTTTATTTGTGGCTGTTTGCTAACTCGCGCTCTAGAGCCAATCTTTGAACTTTCATTGTGGCTGTACGTGGTATCGCATCATAGTCCATAAGGAGTGGTTCATTTAGGAATGGCATGTCAATGATAGAAGACCACCAAGCTTGCCAGTCCATCTCCTTACCTTCCGCAAGCGCCAAAATAGGTTGAGGATGTCCAGAAGCATCGCGGATAATAATCACTTCATCAAGGAAATCGTGTTGGTCGAGGAGAATATCTTCAATGGCTAAGTTTGACTCCACCTTGTCGATGAGGTCGACTTGACGGTCATAGAGGAAAAGTACACCGTCTTCATCCATAATTCCCCAGTCGCCTGTATCCCACCAGTCGCCATAAGCTGCCTCAGCAAAACGATCGTCCTCTTTGTAATAAGTCAGTGCACGCCCTTTAGAGAGGAAATGAATATGACCAGGTGTGCCTGCAGGGACAACATTTCCATCAGCATCTGTCACACGTGCTTGGGAGAGACCAGGCATGCCGATCCCCATTTCACGTGCATTTGTAGCTGGTAAAGTGCTCAGACGATGTTTTTTCCAGATCATTGGACCGCATTCAGATTGGCCATAGATTTGTAAGAAAACAGGGTTTTCCTCTTTAGAAGCAGCAAGGAAGGTATGCATCGTATCCTTGTTAATCGCATCAAAAGTTGAGTGGAGATAACGAATAGAAGCAAAGGCATCGGGTGTTTCTTTCACGACATTTGCCAAACGAACAAAATGGTTGGGATGTGTTTCAAAAGCCGTAGGACGGTATTTTTCAAACATGCTAATGACTGTATTTTTTTCTAAATTCGAAAGGGGCATAAGGTCAAAACCGAAAGTCATGGCTGACGATATACCAATGTTGAAACGGGAGTGAACCGGTGAAATGTGGAAGGCTAAAAGAGAAGATTTGTCTGGCATCCAATCCATAACTGTACGTTGCAAGACCCAGCGCCAGCCCATAGAATGCGCAGAGTGCGCAATCAGTTTCGGAATCCCAGTAGTACCCGATGTATGTGTGAGATAAGCAATCTCATCCGTAGCCAATTGCTGATTGGCGATTTCAGGACTATTGGTGATTGAAGCAAAGTCAGAAACGAAGAGTTTATGGTCTTCCTTAACATTTTTCAATTCGTGAACCACAGAAGCTGTATCTTCATCAAAAATGAGCCAAGGATTTTCAAGACGTGCGGCTAAGGTATCCATTACCGGTGTAGAAAAGTGATGGGAAATCATTGCTGGAACTGCTCCAAGGTAGGATACAGCAACGGCAAGAAGGTAAGTATCAAAGGCACTTGATTTAAAAATAATCACCTTGTCTTCTTTTTTTATTCCTAAGGCTGCCAGACTATAAGCTTTTTGTAATACTGCTTCGTGAACGCTTTGATAACTTGTCTCAAGATCTAATTCAGGGAAAGCGTTTAACTTTTTATCAAAAATAAAACGACTTTTGGGGAACTTTTCAGCGGCTTCTTTGAAATTTACATAAAGATTCAGAGGTTTGTGATTGAATTTCATTAAAATCTCTCTTTCTATTTTTCTAAAGTTTATTATATCACAAACTCCCTGAGAGGGATGAAGAAAAAATGTCTTCTTTTTGTTTTTGATCATGCAAGAATAGTCTGAAAAGTCTGCGTAAAACAGGAAAATTAGCAAACTTATCTTTTTACTAAAAAGCCAGTTATAGATAGATATGAAAGCGCATTAATGTTATAATTATCTTTGGAAGAAGTAGTTTCGTTGATTAGGGAAAAATTTACGAAAAAGCTTTGCTCAGCAAAGCTGCGGAGGAAATATGGAAAATTTACGTTACAAAAGTGTATTTGACATTATTGGCCCTGTAATGGTGGGTCCCAGTAGTTCACATACTGCTGGTGCCGCCCGTATAGGTAAGATTATTCGTTCAATTTTTGGCGAATTACCGGAAAAAGTAGAGATTCATTTATACGAAAGTTTTGCTAAAACTTACCGGGGACATGGAACAGATGTCGCTTTGGTTGCTGGTGTTTTAGGCATGGATCCAGATGACCCTCGCTTACGTGATGCACCACGCATTGCCCATGAAGAAGGCATGGAAGTGACTTATATTCCTCATCCAGAAGATAAGGCAGATCATCCTAATACAGCACGCTTGATTTTAAAAAAAGGCGACCGTAATATGAGTGTCACAGGGATTTCTATTGGTGGGGGCTTGATTCAAGTGACCGAACTCAATGGTTTCGACATTTCTATTTCAGCAGGGATGCCAACCTTTGTTATTGTCCACCAAGATGCACCGGGTATTTTGGCACGCTTAGGAGCTATTTTTGAAAAGCATGATATTAACGTGGCACAGATGAATTTGACACGTGAAGCTAAAGGTGAAAAAGCGATCATGATTATGGAAGTAGACAGTTTCGATGTCGAAGAAGCTTTTGAGGAAATGAAACATATTCCGAAACTTTCTGCTGTAAATTTCTTTAAATAAGGGGGAATTATGTTTTCAAATGTACAAGAACTGCTTGAAGATGCAAAAGCATACCCATCAATTGCTGAATTGATGATTGCAGAAGAAATAGAACAAACAGGAGCAAGTCGTGAACAAATCATTGAGATGATGGAGCACAACTTAGCAACGATGATGTCATCGATTGAGGAAGGCCTACTTGGAAATAAGTCAACAACAGGACTTACAGGTGGTGATGCCAAGAAAATGGATGAATACATTAAGTCAGGAAAAGCGATATCAGGCGATGTTATTTTAGGCGCAGCGCGTGATGGCGTAGCTGTAAACGAAGTCAATGCTCAGATGGGACTCATCTGTGCGACACCGACAGCAGGCTCTGCAGGATGCTTGCCCGGAGTGCTCTCCGCAGCGACGAAGAAGTTAGGGCTCACACATGAGCAACAGGTGGAATTTATCTTTACAGCCGGTGCTTTTGGTTTAGCTATCGCAAACAATGCAACGATTGCTGGTGCTGAGGGCGGCTGTCAGGCTGAGGTAGGTTCCGCATCTGCCATGTCGGCAGCAGCTTTGGTTATCATGGCTGGAGGAACGGGAGAGCAAGCAGGCGTGGCTTTAGCACTGACCCTTCAAAATATGTTGGGCTTAATTTGTGACCCAGTAGCGGGCTTGGTAGAAATCCCTTGTGTTCACCGTAACGCCATGGGAGCTTCACAGGCGATGATTTCCGCAGACATGGCTTTGGCTGGTGTTAAAACAGTCATACCAGTAGATGAGGTTATTACGTGTATGTACAATGTAGGGCGCTCATTACCTTCTGCTCACCGTGAAACTGGTGAAGGTGGCCTTGCGGCAACGCCAACAGGACGTGAAATTATGGAACGCATCTTTGGTGACGGAAAATAATAATATTGAAAATAAACGACCCTTTTTGAAAGTCTATACTTGGCTTAAAGGGTTTTTTTATTTATAATACAGAGTTCTGACTTGACTTTTATAGTTTACGAATGTAAACTATAGTTATAGTAAATATTTATAAGGAGTGCCAATGAACGAAGTAGAATTTAATATATCTAACGCGGAATTGATAGTGATGCGCGTTATCTGGTCGCTTGGTGAAGCACGAGTTGATGAGATTGCCTGTCAGATTTCCCCTAACTTGGATTGGTCTTTGGCAACGGTTAAAACCCTGCTGGGACGTCTGGTAAAAAAGGGAATGTTAAGTACTGAAAAAGAAGGGCGTAAGTTTGTCTATCGTCCTTTGATGGCAGAATGCACAGCTATTCAAATGATGGGACAGTCTTTACTTGAAAAAGTTTGTGAAACTAAACAAGTTAAGCTCTTAGCCGATATGATCGCCTTGTCTAACTTGACCTCAGAAGATATAGCAAGTTTGCAAGAAGCGCTAAAAAATAAAGAAACAGTTCAAGAAACAACGTGTACTTGTTTAGAAAATTTTAATTCTTGCAGCTGCCAACACGTCAGCTAATAGGGAGGAGAGAGAATGGAAAAAGAAAAATTTGCAATCAAAGGTATGACCTGTGAGCACTGTGCAATGCATGTGACTTCAGCACTTGAAGGACTTTCAGGTGTAAAATCAGCTAAAGTTTCTTTAAAAAAGAATGAAGCACTTGTCAAATTTGACGCCGAGGTCACTCCTGTAGAGGAGATGGCGGAGGCTGTTAAAGAAGCAGGCTATGAATTAGTAAAATAAGAGGACTGTCCAGAGGGACAGTTTTCTCTGGGAAATAAAGTTTACATATGTAAACTATGGAGGGGTAGAAAATGAAAAGCCAAAACTTTGTCATAACTGGAATGACCTGTGCAAACTGTGCAAATACGGTATCTAAAGCTTTGAACAGCTCCGATAAGATTAAAGAAGCTACCGTAAATCTAGCCACAGAGAAGGCAAAGGTTATCTTTGACGATAATATTAGCGACCAAGATGTGATAAAGATTGTCGAAAAAGTGGGTTATGGTGCGATTGTAAATGACAAGAAGCATCAAGAAAAAATTGCGGCGCAAGCACGTAAACGTGATCGAAATTTGCGTCTGTCACTGGTTGTGGCAACTGTATTGACATTACCTTTGGTAATCGCAATGTTTGAAGGGATGTTGGGTACACACTATCTGATGTTCTTGCACGATCCTGTGTTGCAGTTGATTTTAGCCACACCTGTTCAATTTATTATCGGTTGGCGCTTTTATGTAGGCTCTTATCATGCCTTGAAAAATGGCAATGCAAACATGGACGTTTTGGTTGCCCTTGGAACAAGTGTTGCTTATTTTTCCAGTTTAGTTCTAGCTGTTTTTATGGGACAAAAAAATGCGCTG
Organism: Lactococcus garvieae; assembly: GCF_016758115.1. Classification (GTDB taxonomy): domain Bacteria; phylum Bacillota; class Bacilli; order Lactobacillales; family Streptococcaceae; genus Lactococcus; species Lactococcus muris. The sequence goes on along the minus strand of NZ_WIVG01000064.1, from coordinate 1,664 downwards.
CATTTTGAGTCTGCCATGGTCATTATTACATTAGTTGTTTTAGGAAAGGTACTTGAACATAATGCCAAAGAGAAGACCACTCAAGCGATTACACGTTTGATGAGTAGTCGAGTGAAAATGGTGCATACAGAAGAGGGAGATGTTCCTCTGGAACAAGTGCAAATTGGTGATGTCATTCAAATCTTTCCAGGTGAGAAGGTGCCTTTGGATGCTATGATTCTTAAGGGCAAGGCTTCCTTTGATGAGAGCCATCTTACAGGAGAAGCATTGCCAGTCGTCAAAGGCGATGATGAAACATTATTTGAAGGGGCTGTGAATCTAGATGGCTCAATCAAGGCAGTGGTGGTTCGTGATGTTAATGACTCAACAATTTCTCGTATGGTCGAACTGATGGAGGAAGCGCAAGCTTCTAAGCCAGATATTCAAAAATTTGCAGATAGACTTTCAAATGTTTTTGTTCCGATAGTTTTGGCTATTTCTCTGTTAACTTTTATTATCACATGGGCTGTGACGGGCGTTTTATTGACAGCGATTATGCATGCTGTAGCAACATTAGTCATTGCTTGTCCTTGCGCGCTGGGATTGGCTACTCCAACAGCGATTATTTCGGGGACTGGATTAGCAGCTAAAAACGGCTTACTTTTGAAAAATGCTAACGCCCTGGAGCTCACCAATACTGTAAAAACAGTTTTCTTTGATAAGACAGGGACGATTACCACAGGAGAATTTGAGCTTTCCAACTTTGATGGCAGTGCAGAAGATTTTAAAATATTGGCAAGTCTAGAAAAACACTCTAGCCATCCTTTGGCTCAAGCTGTGAAAGCGGAAAAAACTTATGATGTAGAAAATCTCAAAGAAATCGCTGGTCGTGGACTGTCTGCTGAGATTAATGGACGTAAATATTATGCAGGTAATGCGAAACTCATGGAAGAGCAGGGCTTTGAGTTTAAGGAAAGTACAGATACGGTTATTTATCTGGCAGATGATGAAAAGTTGCGAGCAACAGCTACTTTCAAATCTGCTATTAAAGCAGAAAGTGTTCAAACAGTGGCTGAATTGAAGAAAGCTGGGATTCGTACAGTGATGCTAACGGGAGATAATGCGAACTCAGCCAAGAAGATTCAAAAAATTGTAAATTTGGACGAGGTGAGGAGTAACCTTTCTCCAGAGGATAAAGCCCAAATCGTTCAAGAGACACCTCATTCTATTATGGTAGGAGATGGCATCAATGATGCTATCGCCTTGGCCAGCAGTACTGTAGGTGTTGCGATGGCAACAGGCTCAGATATCGCCATAGAAGCAGGAGATGTGACTATCATGGGGGGCAAAATCCATAAGCTTCTCGACCTATTTACCGTTTCTCGCAAGACCTTGCGTAAAATTAAGCAAAACTACTTCTGGGCTTTTATTTACAATATTATCGGTATTCCTCTCGCAGCTTTTGGGCTCTTAAACCCTATGGTAGCGGCTGCAGCTATGAGTTTATCAAGTGTATCAGTGATTTTGAATTCTCTGCTCTTGACTAAGGCGAAACTCTAAAATTAAAACACATCGAAACATCGGGGAAGAGAAGGGACTGAGAAGTCTCTTTTTTTTCAGAGCGATAAGCTAGGGGATAAACTCCCTTTTTCTCATCAAACACTCATTTCATTTGACCTTTTTTT
>NZ_WIVG01000063.1 GCF_016758115.1 Lactococcus garvieae | reverse complement strand
AAAAAAAAAAAAGTCAAATGAAATGAGTGTTTGATGAGAAAAGAGAATGTAGCACTTATTTTTTCCTGATAGGAACGGGGTTTTATCTTCGCTTACATCTTTATAGCCTTGCCTATAAAATATTTGACTTTATTTAGCATAACCTGTAAAATGTTATTTAACTCACTTACAATGAATAATGTTTCACGTTTAAATCCTTGTTTCTCAAATCTGGAGAAAAAGAGGCTTATAAAAAATTATTACTGGTCCGTGCTGCTTTCAGTAGACCACATTTTCAAAACTAAAAAAATGCTATTAACACCAAGTATCTTGGGTGCCAACAGTCACTCACTGTGAACTTTTAAAAATGAAGAGGGAGAGATGTTAAAGATTACTAATTTATCCGTTGAATATAAAGGAAACTTAGCCTTAGACGATATATCACTAGACATTCCAGCAGCTACCTGTACAGGGATTATTGGACCAAATGGCGCTGGAAAATCAACTTTGATGAAAAGTATCTTAGAGATGGTGCCTGTCAAGTCAGGAAAAGCCACTATTGATAACCAACCTATCAAAAATTTCAAGCGAAAAATTGCTTATGTCGCACAACGTAGCGAAATTGATCTCAGTTTTCCAATCACGGTTTTTGATACTGTTCTAACAGGAACCTATCCGAATTTGAAGTTGTTTCAGAATCCGGGGAAGAAAGAGAAAGAAAAAACACATCAAGCCTTGCATAGACTAGGTCTTGATGCCTTTAAGGATAAGCCACTCAGCGACTTATCTGGTGGACAACTTCAACGGGTTTTTATTGCACGCGCCCTGGCCCAAGAGGCTGATTACTACTTTTTAGATGAGCCTTTTGTTGGTATCGATATGATTAGCGAAAAGATTATCATTAAAATTCTTGAAGAGCTGAGACAAGAAGGTAAGTCAGTCATTATCGTGCACCACAACCTTCATAATGTAAAAGAATACTTTGACTATCTGGTTATTCTCAACAAAAAGCTTGTCTGTGCAGATTATATTCCCCAGTGCTTTACTAACAAAAATCTCCAAAGTGCTTATGGAGAAGCTTTGGGTAATGTTATCATCAAAGAAAGCGAGGTATAAATCAAGATGGATATTCTATTTTCTCTTTCTGACCTCACAGGACTGACCGTAACAATGCTGAGTGCTTTTATCGCTTCTCTCCTGCTAGGAATCATTTCAGGAATTTTGGGGTGCTTCATTGTCCTTCGCCGTTTGTCACTGATGGGAGATGCCCTCTCTCATGCTGTTTTACCTGGTGTAGCTCTTTCTTATATGCTGGGCATTAACATCTTGATTGGTGCAACCCTTTCAGGCATCTTAGGAGCTATTCTGATCCAGTTCATCATCAAGCACAGCAATTTAAAAACAGATGCATCTATCGGTATTATCCTAAGTAGCTTTTTTGCATTGGGCATTGTATTAATCACGAAAGCTGAAAGTGGTGTTGACCTCAACCATATTCTCTTTGGAAATATTCTCGCAGTTACACCACATGAACTCATACAATCTTTTGTATTATTACTCATCGTTGTTCTTGTCGTCAAGCTTTTTTTCAAGGAATTACTCATTACTTCCTTTGATCCTACCATGTCTAAAGCTTACGGACTAAAAAATAATTTTTATCATTATCTTCTAATGATTCTTCTTACTCTCTTCACTATTTCCGCCTTAGCTCAAGTCGGGATTGTGCTTGTAGTTGCCATGCTCATTATTCCAGCCTCTATCGCTTATTTGTGGGTTAACACGCTCCCGCGCATGATTACTCTGTCCTCTATCTTGGGAGTTCTCTTTGGCGTACTTGGAGTCATCCTGAGCTTTCACTATGACCTCCCCACAAGTGCCACTATCGTCATTGTAGGTGCTCTCGCTTTTGCCTTATCATTTTTCCTCAGTCCTCGCAATGGCTTTATCCACTATACTAAGAAAGGAACGTCACTATGAAACTCAAACGACTTGCTCTTGCTGCTGTGTTAGCCGCACTCTTTCTCCTTTTTACAGCCTGTGCTGCCCCAAAAGAAGAAGCTGCTGCCTCAAACAAATTGAAAGTTGTAACAACCTACTCCATTATTGCTGATATTGTTGAAAATATCGGAAAAGATCACGTTGAGGTTTATAGCATGGTTCCTCGTGGAACTGATCCACATCTATACGACCCTAAACCCAATGATACACAAGCTGTAGAAAAGGCTGATCTTGTCTTTTACAATGGTCTAAATCTAGAAACTGGAAAAGGATGGTTTGATAAGCTCATCAAAAACAGTCGTAAAGAGGCAGCCAGTTTCATGGTGAGTGAGGGCGTGTCACCGATTTACTTGAGTGAAAAAGGGAAAGAAAGCGAAGAGGACCCACACGCTTGGCTTAATATTCAAAATGGTATTCTTTACGCTCAAAATATTGAAAAAGAGCTTTCAAAGAAAGACCCTCAAAACAAAGCAATCTATCAGAAAAATCTCAAAACATACACTGAGAAATTACAGCAATTAGATACTGAAGCACAAAAGAAAATCAACAGTATTCCCAAAAACGACCGTATCCTAGTCACAAGTGAAGGTGCTTTTAAATATTTTGCTCAACAATACGGGTTGACTGCTGAGTATATCTGGGAAATCAATACGGACAATCAAGGTACACCTTCACAAATGACACGCATAAACAACATCATTAAGGATAAAAGTGTAAAAGCACTCTTTGTCGAAACAAGCGTTTCCCCTAAAACAATGGAAGCTGTCTCACGACAAACTGGAGTCCCTATTTTCTCCAAAATCTTCACGGACTCTCTGGCCGATAAGGAGCAAGAGGGGGATACTTACCATGACATGCTCAAATGGAATATTACTCACATCTACGACGGTTTGAATGGAAAGAAATGAATGTTTCGCGATTTCTCCCTGTTGAAAGAACTAGTGAAAAACGACTGAGAAAAGTTCCAAAAATGAAAAAAGTGCCTAACCACGTGCATCATGATGCTGTGGTTAATCACTTTTTGTTTGTGCGCCTTAGCTAAAATCAACTTTCGCCTCCCTCTCTGCCCAAACTCTTTAATTTTCTGTTCTCATAATAAATGGACAGCAAAGTAAGCAAGGCGAATGAAGGCCGAGATTGAAAACTCGGCGAGGGACTTCCAAATTAATCTTCTGTATACCAGTCGTAGTGGAAAATACTATCCTTGTCCGTACGTTCGTATGTGTGGGCGCCGAAGTGCCACTTGTCTTAGCGCTTTAGCGCTTAGAAAGAGTGGACAGCGTAGTGAGCTTGCGAACGAAGACTGAGCTTTAGCTCAGCGAGGTTTTCCCTCTTAATCTTCCGTATACCAGTCATAGTGGAAGATTCCATCCATATCCGTACGTTCATAGGTATGCGCACCGAAGTAGTCACGTTGTGCTTGAATCAAGTTTGCGGGCAAGTTTGCAGAACGATAGCTGTCATAGTAGCTGATTGCACTTGCAAATGTTGGCACTGGAATACCTGCTTGAACAGCAAGACTCACAACGTCGCGTACTGCTGCTTGATAGCGATTTGTGATATCGATAAAGTACTCATCCAAGAGAAGGTTTTCAAGATTAGGGTTCTTGTCAAAAGCATCTGTAATGTTTTGCAAGAACTCTGCACGGATGATACATCCTGCACGCCAGATTTGGGCGATTGTACCGTAAGGAAGATCCCAGTCGTATTCCTTAGAAGCTTGGCGCAGTTGAGCAAAACCTTGGGCATAACTCATGATTTTTGAGAAATAAAGTGCTTGACGGATTTTTTCCACAATTTCAGCTTTGTCGCCTGAGAAATTCACTTCTGGACCTGATAATATCTTGCTTGCTTTCACACGTTCGTCTTTATAAGTTGAGATGAATCGCGCAAAGACAGATTCTGTAATCAATGACAATGGAACACCCAGATCAAGAGCACTTTGTGATGTCCATTTACCTGTACCTTTATTGCCAGCTTTATCAAGGATTTTATCCACGATATAGCCGTCTGTACCTTGATCGTCTTTACGTTTAAGGACTTCTTTTGTGATTTCGATAAGGTAGCTGTCCAGTTCGCCTTCATTCCATTCTTCAAAGATGGACTGAATTTCAGCGTTGTCAAGTCCGAGCACACGTTTCAAGAGGTCGTAAGATTCGGCGATGAGTTGCATGTCGCCATACTCAATACCATTGTGGACCATTTTCACATAGTGACCCGCACCATTAGGACCCATATAAGCCACACATGGTTTGCCATCTTGAGGCGCTTTACCTGCGATTTGTTCAAAGATTGGTGCAATCAAATCGTAAGCTTCTTTTTGTCCACCAGGCATGATTGAAGGCCCTTCAAGCGCACCTTTTTCACCACCTGAAACACCTGTACCGATGAAGTTGATTCCTGAGTCTGCAAGCTCTGCATTACGACGCATTGTATCTGGGAAATGTGTATTTCCGCCATCAATCAAGATGTCACCTTTATCCAAATGTGGTAAAAGCGCTTGAATTGTCGCATCTGTTGCTGGACCAGCTTGTACCATAAGCATGATACGGCGTGGTTTTTCAATGGCAGCTACGAATTCTTCGATTGTCTTTGTCAAAACAAAATTTTTATCTGGATGTCCAGCTACAACTTCCTCCGTTTTTGCAGTCGTACGATTAAATAGGGCAACTGTATAGCCTCGTGATTCAACATTGAGGGCTAGATTTTTCCCCATTACGGCCATGCCGACCACGCCAAAGTTAGCTTGAGTCATTGTAAATCCTCCGATTTTTTTATCTTTTATAGCTCTATTATAACGCAAATTCTTTACAAAAGCTTATATAAACACTGTAAATTTTTTACAAAACAAAAACTGCCCGAGGACAGCTTTTCATTTTTACCATTCTGTTTCTGAAAGTTCTTTGGCTTTTTTTTCAAGGTCATCTGCTTCTTCAGAAATCTTATCAAAGTCGATATTATCTTCAACTTTTTCAGATACTGTATCAATATTATCATCAAGCTTTTCTTTAAATTCTGCCGCTTTTTCAACAACTTCATCTGTAATTTCTGATTCATTTTCATCAAAAAGCTCTTCAGTGCCTTCTTTGGCTTGATTGATTTTATCGACAATCGCATCACGTGTACTGTTGAAAAACTCAACAACTGATTCTTTAGAAAGTTCCCCTGAATCTACTTTTTCTTTAATCCAATCACGTTTGTTTGTCAAATACTCTTTCGCAGAATCTGCGGAGATTTCACCTGAGTCAAAGCGTGCTTTAATGTCATTAAATTTTTCTACAGAAAAGTCGCGCAGATTATTAAGCGCTGCCTCTGGATCCTCTTTGAAGTCACCATACATTTTTCCTGCATCTTCACGCATTTCGCTGCCTTTTTTAGGAGCGAAGAACAAAGCCGCAGCAGCACCAACTAAAGCACCTACTAAAAATCCTGATTTTTTAGACATATTATTTATCCTCCACTTTCTTTTTCTTCTTTAAAAATTTGTTTGCTGTTTTAGCCAACACCAAGGTTGAAGCAGAACGACCAACATTCCCTGTTTTTCTTGAGAAACGTTCTACCATATCACGACTGCTCTTGTTCACTGCAGTTACGCTTTCTGAAAGTTCTGCTACTGCCACAAAAAGAGGATCAATCGTTGCCACCTTTCCGTTGACATCATCCAAAAGAACATTAGCTTTAGCCATCAGTCCATCTGCTTGATGGAGTAAAACATCCACATCGCTGGATACTAACTTAACTGTACGGTTAGCTTCTTCAACAATTTTTGAAACTTTAAGCAAAAGTACAATCAAGAAAACAACCAAGGTTGCAAATGCAATTGCAATAATCAACCAAGCTATAGCTTGAATACTTATTTCTCCCATAGTCCACCTCCAAAACCGCTTAAATCTATGCGGTAATTTAACTTTATTATAGCAAAATTAATATTTTTTATAAACTAATTTATATTTTTATAAAAAGTACTTTTCTTAGTTAGCCAGAAAAGTACTTTTTATTAATCAACTTTTTTTAAACGTCCAATCAAGATGAAAGCAATACCCGCTATGACCATCAATGCTGAAAAGACTTGTGACACCCTAAACGCGCCAAGCATTAAGCTGTCTGTGCGCATACCTTCTACGATAAAGCGAACCAGACCATACCAGATCAAGTAAAAGGCAAAGATTTCACCGCGCTTCAATCCTGGAAGACGATGACGGAAAATCATAATTATTAGAAAACCTGTAAACGTTCCGATACTTTCATAGAGGAATGTCGGGATACGATAAGACCCATCAATAAACATTTGTTCTCGGATAAAGGAAGGCAAGTAGTTTAAGTTACTCACTGCCTCACCATAAGCTTCTTGATTGATAAAGTTACCCCAACGTCCAATGGCTTGCCCTATAAGTACTCCTGGAACACTGATATCTAGGAGATCCAGTGGATTAATCATTCGATAATAGGAAAAGATAAACAAGACAATAGCACCAGCAATCAGGCCACCGTATATAGCTCCACCACCGTCCCAAAGTGCAATAATTTCACCTGGATGCTGACTATAATATCCCCATTCGAAAGCGACATAATATGCACGTACACCAATCAAGCCAATAGGAAAGGCCCATAAGATAAAATCAATCACATCGTCTGTCGTTAAGCCTCGCCGGGGGGCTTCTTTACAAGCGAGCCATACCCCTAAAGCTGCACCTGTAACGATAAAAATCGCATACCAATGAATGGAAAAGGGACCGAGCTCTAAGGCAATTTTATTTATTGCTAAATTTGGAAAATAGTTCACAGTCAACTCCTTAGCTGTTGTTTTCAATCAAATGTGTCAAACGGTCTTCAAAAAGTTCCGTTGCATCATAACCCATATCTTTAGCCCGGTAATTCATCACTGCTGCTTCAATAATGGTTGAAACATTCCGTCCTGTTTTCACTGGGATTTTAATCTGTGGTACCTCAACGTCTGCTAGAATGATATTTTTAATACCATTTCCCAAACGGTCAAATTCGCCGCCCACTTCATAAGGCTCAAGGTAAATCGTTAAGTCAATATCCGTTTGGTCTTTAACAGCACGCGCACCGTATAAGCTCATAACATCAATAATCCCAACTCCACGCAGCTCCAAAAAATTCTGCAAAACAGGTGCAGGCTCACCAGCTAGCGTGAAAGCATCTTTTTGGAAAACGTCAACACGGTCATCAGCGACTAAGCGATGGTTACGTGCCACCAAGTCCAAAGCCGTTTCAGATTTCCCGATGCCACTTGCCCCCTGAATCAAAACGCCGACACCGTAGATGTCCATTAGGACACCATGTACGCTCACACGTTCTGCCAACTCCTCATCCAAATAGGAAGTCAAGATGCTGTTTAAACGACTGGTCGTTTCACGTGACTGCAACAACACAATATCATGCTTACGGGCAACATTGATCATCTCCTCTGGAATTTCCAAGTTACGGGCAACAATAACGACTGGTGTGAGCTCTGTCATTACTTTTTTAAGAATATCATAGCGAGCATCTCCCACCACATTCATCATGTAAGACCACTCTTTCATCCCAAACAGTTGAATCCGTTCAGGCGTAAAGTACTCAAAATAACCAGACATTTCTAAACCAGGGCGTAAAATATCTGAAGTCGCCACTTCTTTTTGAAGCGCTGTTTCCGTCGAATAGATAACATTAAACTTAATTTTTTTTATGAGATCTTGCACTGTGACTGTCATAACCGTCTCCTATCGTCTTTTTCTTTACTTATTATATCAGAATTATCCTTCCCACTCTAGAATATTCAGTTCATCCCTAAGTTAAAAGCTATAAAAAAACAAGTTTTCCTTGGCTTCCTTGTTTATATTTTATTAATTTAGAATTTTTAGTTTGTTGGTTGGTGGATAATCAAAGCGGGTCGATCTCCAATATCCGAATTAGGTGGCTGCACAAGAGCTAGTCTTGTTGGCCTAAGGCCCAAATTCATCCCAATGTGCCAAATAGACTGATTTAGATTAGGAGGACCCAAACTGCGTAATCTCCAACCTGTTGATGAAGGATAACCATATGCCGCTCCGCGTCCTGATGGAGTAGAGAAAATTTTACCAGGTTGAGCAAGTCTAACGAAATCTGCCAGTGAAAGAGCAAAGGCGCGCTTAATCCCATCCTCTTTAACAACCCTTGTTACATCTGATGCAACGACTGGAGAAACATCAAGATTAATTGGCAATCTGTTCCAATCGTCTGGATTGCTCCAGAGAAATGTACTCTCGCTGGAATGTCCCGTATTAAAACTTCTTTCAACTGGAGAAACAATGTCTTGAACTTCTTGTCTAAGGCCGTTATACCAGTTAGAGATACGAGTATGTTGCCCAGCATCAGCTGACCGCGGAAGTGTATAATTTCGAATAATCAGATGATTCCCCTCACCCATATCCTCGAGATAGCGGTATTGCTCCCCTGCCATGGTAAAGATACGTCCCGGATACATGGCGCTGAATCTAAACTCATCGGGATGACTGTCCTCATCATAAGCTGGATTTTCAAAGTTATCATCCACCGCATTATTACGAATACCACGAAGCAGACGTTCTACCTCTCCACTTTCTGGCTCATTTTCAAAGTCGCGGTCTGGCGTAATCAATTGACTGTCCACATGGATAGCGTAGTAATAAGAACCACGAATATCATGGGCTGCCTCTGTCATCTCCGCTGCATCAAGTAGGTATGAACTGCTTTCGCCCTCCTGCAGTTGACTGGCCCAGTAAGCCCAGCCTGTTTCCTGATCAATAACCCAGAAGTCGCCGATTTTATGCTCATTGGGTAAGGCAGACCATTGCTGAAGTGTCAGTGGGGCACGGTCTTGCGCCAAGTTTTGTGCTGTTGTACGTTCAACGCCCTCAAGAGCTCCGGGCCAGACTGTACTTGTTGGACCCTGACCATTTGT
>NZ_WIVG01000062.1 GCF_016758115.1 Lactococcus garvieae | reverse complement strand
TAGGCATCTGTACCATCTCCGGGGTGAGTGGCGCCATCTGTGACACCGTCTGTGGCTGTACTTGTGATCCAGTCACGAGCATGCCCTGCAGAGGCGGTCATTAGGTCTTGGTTGTCCCGGTTGAAGGTAGGCATGAACCATGGGGCATCTTGACCTGAGCGGCTCCAACCAAAGGTCAGGTTGGCGTAGGTGTTGAAGGCGGCCGAGTCGCCTACACGGGTGTTGAGATTGGTCTCTGAGGGACGCATGACGGTCCAAGTGTTCACTTGGTCACGGATGGTACCGTTCACTATAGGGGTGAAGTCTGTATCTCCTGCTGAGCGTTTCTCCATGAACTCGGAGAGGCGGATACGGGCCATGAGGGGCACATTGCCATAGTTCTCCACGAAGACGTCCTTGTTTTCCGTGTCACGGTTGTAGTAGTCGTGGACGCGGCCTCCGGGGATGTTTTCTCGGATACGGTCATTAATGGCCCGCTGGTTGAAGGCTTGGAAGGCGAAGGTGCCGCCTACCAAGAGCAATAAGAGGGACAGGAGCGCGAGGTTGCGCAGCCGCCGCTGGTTTTTCTTTTCTGGTGTCATAAACTCCTCCTTTGACGTAACGTTTGGTTTAGACTTTTCATTACATTTGCATTTCTAATGTTACGTTTACTTTCTGAGTCTATAGTATAAAAAAAAAAAAAAGGTCAAATGAAATGAGTGTTTGATGAGAAAAAACCAGTTCAGTTTAGCTGTTAGGCTTACAAAAAAAAGAGACCTACCTGTCCCTTCTTTATCCAGTATCATTTTTTATGTTCTTAAGCCACGTCCACGTTCAATAAAATAGTAACAAATAGCATAGAGAGCAACAACAAAACCCAGCAAAACAAGAAGACTAATCCAAAGCGCCACATCTTGAAGACCCAAGAAACCATAGCGAAAACCTGAAATCATGTAAACGATGGGATTTATCTTAGAGATGTCCTGCCAAATCGGCGGCAGTATTGAGATAGCGTAGAAAACGCCCCCCAGATAGGTCAAAGGCTGCAGAACAAAGGTCGGAACAATCGAGACATCATCAAAAGAGCGGGCAAAAACTCCATTCAGTAAACCTGCCAGTGAAAAAAGGAAGGCCGTCAAGAGTAAAGTCACAAGGATGACCAGCCATGAGTTTACCACCAAAGGAACAAAAAGCAAGGAAATAATCGTAACAAGCGTTCCTACAAGTAGACCACGTAAACTTCCACCAGCAACAAAGCCTAAGATAATTACGTGGGTAGGTACGGGGGCAACAAGCAGTTCTTCAATATTCTTCTGAAACTTTTGGGAGAAGAAACTTGATGAAACATTTGCATAAGAACTTGTAATGACTGACATCATAATCAAACCAGGAACGATGAATTGCATGTAGGAAAAGCCATTCATATCCCCGATACGCGACCCAATCATTTTCCCGAAAATGATGAAATAAAGCGTTGTTGTAATCACAGGTGGGACTAAAGTTTGCACCCAGATACGCATAAAACGTGTCACCTCTTTAATCGCAAGAGATTTACCTGCTGTCCAGTAAAGTTTAAGCATTCTTCACCTCCTCTTCGTGGGTAAGTTTAACAAAAAGTTCTTCCAAGCGGTTGGATTTATTACGCATGGAGAGGACTTGAACGCCTTGTTCTGTCAACTGCTCAAAGGCAGCATTTATCCCTTGGTTTCGCTCAATCTTAAGCTCCAATGTTTGCGGGTCAATCATGTTCATCGTATAGTCACTGAGTTTTGGAACGGCACCAGTCGCTTTGATATCTAAGACAAAGGTTTCTGACTGCAATTTTGACAAGAGGTTTTTCATGCTTGTATCTTCAATGACTTGTCCTGACTGAATAATTCCGATATTGCGGCAGAGCATTTCTGCTTCTTCCAGATAGTGCGTTGTCAGGATAATCGTTGTTCCTGATGCATTAAGCTGCGCAAGAAATTCCCACATCGAGCGACGTACATCAATGTCAACACCGGCCGTTGGCTCATCTAAGATTAAAAGTTTCGGTTCGTGCATCAAGGCACGCGCAATCATCAAACGCCGCTTCATGCCACCAGACAATCGTCCTGCGCGGTCATTACGTTTATCCCAGAGTTCAAGTTGGGTCAGATATTTTTCAGAGCGTTTGAGCGCCTCTTTACGTGGTACACCGTAGTAGCCTGCTTGGTTGACTAAAATCTGTTGGACTCTTTCAAACTGATTGAAGTTGAACTCTTGTGGTACAAGTCCGAGCTGTTGCTTGGCCTGAACAAGATTTTTATCGATATCATAGTCAAAGACCTTGACCGTTCCAGATGTTTTGTTCACAAGTGAGGTAATAATCCCGATAGTTGTTGATTTCCCCGCTCCGTTTGGTCCAAGTAAGGCATAAAAGTCGCCTTCTTCAACGCTTAAGTCAATGCCTTTCAAAGCCTCTGTACCCGAATCATATACTTTTTTTAAATTTTTTATTTCAAGTGCTTTCTTCATTTGTAGCCCTTCATTATTTCTTCTATTTGCTCTACACAGATGCCAAACATATTAAGTCGCTTGAGAACTTGTTTGCCGTTGGCATAGCCTATCCGGAGTTCTTCACAGAGGTATTCACGCCGCTGACGACTGTCGGGGCGAAGAATTAAGCCAAATGTAATGAGGTCTGCCTGAGTTACAGTCGGTGAAACAAGCTTGCCCCCCGTTAAATGTCCTAGAGCTTTTTGTAAATCTTCGTATCTTGCATGCTCAACCCCGAGAGAGCCTTTACCTTTAGGTCGTGCTTCTTCACGCTTCAAAAAGGCGTGCTGGGCCTCAGGTATAGCTTGCATGATAATCTTGCGGATACGTTCCCCTTGAAAGTCTGGATCTGTAAAAACAACGAGTCCGCGTCTTTCTTGAAGCACTTTCAGACGCTCAATATCTGTAGCATCAATACTGCTGCCCCCAGTTTCGTAAGTGTCTAGCTCATAAAAACGTTTGAGATTAGTGGTGTCGTCACGCCCCTCAACAACAATGACTTTGTCAATTTTTTCTTTTGTCATGATAAGCCAAATACCTTAAGCGCATTGGCATAAGTTTGCTCTGCCACCTCTTCTAGTGTCAGGCCCCGAAGCGCAGCGATTTTTTCAGCTGTATAGCGTGTATAACCTGGCTGATTTTCCTTGCCACGATAAGGCATTGGCGAAAGATAAGGTGCATCCGTTTCGACAAGTATGCGGTCTAGAGGGAGCTTTGAGGCTGCTTCTTGAACGTCCAGCGCTTTCTTAAAGGTAACCACTCCTGAAAATGATAGCATTAACCCAAGTTCTATAAACTTTTTAGCCTCTTCATAGCCCCCAGAAAAGCTGTGCATAATACCGCCACGAGGACCAACTCCCTCTGACTTTATAATCTCATAAGTGTCTTCCAATGCATCCCGTGTGTGCACGACAAAGGGAACATCAGCTTCCTTGGAAATTTGAATCTGACGGCGAAAAGTCTTCTCTTGAAGCTCCTTCGCCTCCACCATCCAGTGATAATCTAACCCAATCTCGCCCACTGCTAATACCTTATCTTTTTGCAGGTTTTCTAACAAATACTGCTCTGCTGCTTGATCAAAGCTGCCACATTCGTCAGGATGCCAACCAATCGTTGCGTAGCATTCCGTAAACTCTGTAGCAAGCTTCATCGCCCAATCATTTGTTTTTCGGTTAACCCCAACGATATTCATGCGATGAACATCCAGCTCATGTGCCTGAGCGACAATCTCCTTTTCTCTACCTATAAATTCATCCGAATTGAGGTGTGTATGTGTATCAAAAATATCCATTCTTCTATTATAACGTAAAACAAAGTAAATTTTCTCTTAGAAAATTACCTTGTTTTTCTATCAAATTTTACTTTGCTTATGTTCTTCAAGAAATAATGAGAAGAAAAAGTTTCTCCCACACGTTCATTTTAATTTTTTAACTGTCTTGCTCTGTATATCTTCCAGATTATTTCGTTCTTCTTTATAAATTTTTCATCCCCTTTACAGGTCTTTGTCCTCTTTACAAATTTACACTTTGTATTATACAATATAATTACGGATCCGGTTTCAAGAGTCTCTAAAATGAAAATTGCTTCACTAAAAGACATTTAGGAGGAATGTTATGTTAAAACGACTAATGCTGAGTTTTGCTGTTTTGTTGGGTGTGCTTTGTTTGTCTGGTGCACCAAATCATGCTTTTGCATCCACAGTGGGAGCACCACCGTCTTCCCAATCTAATGAAAATACAGACGATACCTTACCTCTTGATACCCCGTTAGTACTCAGGGGCTTTGACTACAATAATAACTTTTTAGGCTATCTGGGATTGACTTCTAGTTTTTTTTGGAATTACCTCTACATGGATACCTATGGGGAAATGTATCTAGAAGATGCCGGACATGGTAAATTTTTCATCCGCGCTGGAAAACCCTCTTGGGAAGAGTATGACTATGTAACAATAAGCAGCCGAGGTTACCTGTACTTAGGTACTAAAGAACATGCAGAGCCTTTTACTATCACTTCAGAAAACGATCCTGTTAACCCTGGTCAAAAACTCTATGATATCTTCGACAGTAAGTTCAGAGGCGTAGGCGTGTATGGTAGATATGTCACAGTTGGAGGAGGTACTGTTCCAGTATTTTGGCAGATTATCCCCCAACCTTAATAACACGGCCACAGTAAGCCAGACAAATAAATAGTATCTCTCATCCGGAAAGAAGAGACAGCAGCTACTTAGGAGCAGGTCCGTAAAATGACCGGATAAATTGTTTAGCCACTCCATGAAGTCAAAGTTTCAGACTTCTGTGTTGATTACTTTTAGTTTCTTTAAATAAGAACGTGTTTTCTATTCATGAAATGCACGTTCTTTTGGTATTTTTTTAGATTTCCAACATGTGCCATTAATCAGGTATAATTTTTTTATTTTTAAGTTAGCATCAAAGTATGTGATTTTCCTATGTACTTCGGATTTCTAGCATTTTCTCTAGCCTTTAGCTTCTAAAATAATTGTCCTCCTCCCTTTTAACTTTTCATCAATAAAAAAGTATCCCTTATACATATTTTTATTTGTCCAGTAGCTCTTGTCTTTGAATACACAGCTATATTTCTCCCTTTTCCATGGACTTTTTTACTTATCCAAAACCTTTACATTTTAAGGTTTTATATTTACAATACGCTTATGGATCCGGTTTCAAGAGACACTGAGTGCAAAGTCATTTCAAAATTAGAAGACATTTAGGAGGAATGTTATGTTAAAACGATTGATGCTAAGCATCTTTGTATTGTTGGGTATTGTTTATGTGGCAAACTCACCGACCCATGCGTCGGCAACCACATCTGGCTTGTCTGGAAGTCCTGCTCTAACTTCCCGAGTCAAATCAACACCACCAAAAGATTTACCGCTTAATACTCCCTTAGTATTCATGGGATTCAGTGAAAAGGAATCTTTCTTGGGCTATCTAGGATTATCTGTTAGTTTGAATTGGAATTATCTCCATATGGAACATGATGCAGATGCAGCTAAGGAGATTTATATAGAAGATGCTGGAAATGGCAGAGTCTATCTAAGATCTGGAAAGGCTGACTGGAAGGGATATGACTATGTGGCAATATCTTCTCAAGGCTTCTTGTACTTAGGTCTCAAAGACTATGCAGCAACTTTCGCTGTATCTGGAGTAGACGATGCTAAAAACTCCAACTATAGATTCTATGAGTTTTTCGACAAAGATTTTAGAGGTCTCGGCATGTATGGCGACTTTGCTACGATTGGCAAAGGGACCACGTTTGCAGCTTGGAAGCTCGTGCCCATGCCAAATTCAACTCAGAAACTTAACGGACAGTCTTGAAAGGGCAATCAAGAGAGAAAGTTAGCCTAAGTCCTGCAAGTAAAAAAGGGCACTCAGGTCTCATTTATCACTTTTAGCTTTCCTCAAGCAAGAACGTGCTTCCTCAAAGAAAGCACGTTTTTTGATGTTTTCGGAAATTACCATTACTTCAGCAAGCAGCTTGAAACATTAAGAAAGCTCAATTAATCCATATAAAACAAGTCAATTTCAAAAAGTTCTCAGTGTCTCCTTCATACTTAACACTTTCGGTCTTGTTTGCTTTATCATTTCAGATAAAAAAGTTCTGATATATATATTTTATATGAAGCAGTCTTGCTTATTTCTCAATTTTCATCTTATTATTTTCCTATCCTTAAACTTTTTTGCCTGCCTGATGTCTTTACATTTCCTACCTTTGTATTTAAAATGCTGTTATAGATTTGTTTTCAAGAATTTTTGGAAGTCTCTCAGATTTAGAAAGCAGTGAGGAGAAAATTTATGTTAAAAGGAGCAGTGTTTGGGACGGCTGTGTTAGTGACTTGCATCTTTGCTTCACCTACACGTGCCGCTACAGCTAAATGTCAGGAAAATAAGGCGATTTTTCAAGACCCAAGAACAGAAGAAACTTTACCTCTTGATACGCCATTACTTTTTAGAGTTTATGACTACAACAACCAATTTCTTGGTTATCTGGGCTTAACTTCCTCAAAAGATTGGGACGGTCATGATTGGGATTACTCTACATGGATACTTATAAACCTCTATACTTGGAAGATGCCGGAAATAATAAAGTCTATATGAGGTCTGGTAAACCAAATTGTAGCAAACATAACTATGTAGCCATTTCTTCCAGAGGCTATCTTTACCTAGGGGAGAAAAAATATGCCGAAGCCTTTCTCACTTACGAGCAAGACGCTCCTATCAATCCTCAACAAAAACGCTATAGATTTTTCAATCATTATTATAGCCCCATAGGGACATATGGCAAATACATTACAACAGGCCTAGGAACAGCTCCAGCAACTTGGAAAATTATAAAGCAACCCTAGATACCATAAGTTTATATCAGCTTGCTTTATTCGGGATAGAAGCAATAAAGCGTCCTGTTACAGTTCATTATGCCGCTACATATTTTCTCGAAAACCGGCATGGTTAAAATCATCCAAAAATATCTAAGGAGAAATGTTATGTTCAATCGACTCATCGTAGGGAGCTCTGTTTTATTAAGTGCACTTTGTGTCTTTGCTTTTCCCAAGTCTGCAGTTGCAGCCGCAGATTTTTCTCATAGTCATGCCCTGCTTTCTCAAAATCCAAAGGATGAAGGAGTTCTGCCCCTTGACACTCCTTTATTGTTCAGTGCCTTTGACTATAACAACCATTTTTTAGGGAGTTTAGGATTAACGACAACCCTAGATTGGAACCTCTTGCCCTGGGAATTTCTCTATCTATCTGCTTTTAAGGAGGTTTATTTAGAAGATGCGGGGCAGGGTAAAGTTTATATACGCTCTGGACAAGCATATTGGGAAGGATATGACTATGTGGTAATATCTCCTAAAGGCTACCTCCTCTTAGGAAATAAAAAATACGCAGAAGCTTTTACTGTAATCGCGGAAAGCAATCCTTTCAATCCTAATCAAAAAATTTATGAATTTTTTGACAGAAACTACAGAGGGATAGGAACCTATGGCAAGTATATCACAGTAGGGACAGGAACCCAACCTGTTGTCTGGAAAATCATACGAAAACTTTAGGCATAAGCTGCGACAGCTTCTAAAAAAGAGGGACTTGACACTAAAAAGCGCTTCGGTTCCTGCTCAAAACAGAGAAGATATTATAGGCAACATCCCCTTTCCAGAACTGAGGTCAAGTCTCTCACCGTGCACGATTTACTTAGGCACTTGGCCCTCCTCTCATTTATAACAATATAATGTCACTACAGATTTGCTCTCAACATGCAGTCAAATTCATGTCAAAAAATTTTTAGGAGAAGAACTATGTTCAAGAGATTAATTTCAGGAGCAGCCATGTTATTAACTGTGCTCTCTATCTTTGCTTTATCTACACAGGCGATGACAGCCACAGCTGATGCTCATAAAGATAGCACCGCTTCTTTAAAAACAGAAAACAGCTTACCTCTTGATACACCTTTGTATTTTCGTCTCTTTGATTATGACAATCATTTTCTAGGTAACTTAGGCTTGGAAACATATCTAAGTTGGGATCATAACTGGGATTACGTTTCCCTCAGTAATCGTAAAGAAGTTTATTTTAAAGATGCGGGTCACGGGCGAGTTTATATAAGGTTTGGAAATTCTTTCTCCGCCGAGCGTAACCATGTGGTTATATCCTCTAATGGCTCTCTCTATCTAGGAGAGCCAAAAGATGCAACTGCTTTTGCTGTTCTCGTAAAAAGTGATCCTTTCTATCCTAACCAAAACATCTATAAATTTTTCGACAGGAAAGCTAACGAAGTCGGTGTTTATGGGCAATTTGTCACAGTAGGAAGAGGAACAATACCTTGCATTTGGAGAATTGTCCCATCACTTAAGTAAGAGTTGTAAAATGCTCCACTCTATGAAAACTTCCTTGGCTGCTTGTTTACTTTTTGATGTGCTGGTAAGCAAAAAACGCCACCATGGGCGTTTATGAATAATTGCATTTTTTAGATGGCATTGCGTAAGCGAGCGCCACCATTTTCCAAGATACGTACGGTACGTGGTAAGAAAGCACGAATCTCTTCTTCATTGTATCCTACATGTAGACGTTTTTCATCCATGATAATCGGACGACGCATGATTTGTGGATTTTCAGAAATGATTTTGATGGCTGCGGATAGTGATAAGTCTTCAAAATCAACACCCAGTGTTTTAACAAAACGGTTACGACTAGAAATGAGCCCCTCAACACCATCATCACATTTTTCAAGAATGCGGCTAATTTCTTCTGCTGAAAGCGGATCACCAATGAGATTACGCTCTTGAAATGGAATGTTGTGATAAGTCAACCAAGTCTTAGCTTTTTTACAACTCGTACAAGATGGGGCTGTATAAATAGTAAGCATCCCTCTCTCCTTCATATTACTTCTTTATATTATTATGGAAAAATCCACAGTCTATATTTATAATACCTAGCGGTATTAGCATTTGCTATTATAGCATAATTGACAGATAAAAAAAAGACCCTTTTCCCTTTTATTCTAAAAAAATGGCTCTGTCAACTCTGCGGTGGTACTCGCTAAAAAATGA
>NZ_WIVG01000061.1 GCF_016758115.1 Lactococcus garvieae | reverse complement strand
TTTTAGCGAGTACCACCGCAGAGTTGACAGAGCCATAAAAATTTCTTCCCTTTGAGGGAAGTTTTTTTCTTTTATAAAAGCTGTTATAATATCACTTCTGAATAAAATTAAAATAAGATATACTTAAGATGAGAAAAAATGAATCTGAAGAGATAAAGTGAAAATGAGGGATAGGACATGACCATCTATGATATCTTTTTTTTGTTAGGAGGCTTGGGACTCTTTTTATATGGAATGAGCTTGATGAGTGAGGGCTTGAGCTTAGTTGCAGGGTCAAAACTGAAAAACATCTTACGCCGACTAACACGTAATAAATGGTTGGGTGCCTTCTTTGGGTTCATTATTACGGCGATAATTCAGAGTTCGACAGCAACGACTGTTATGGTATTGGGATTTATCGACTCCTCATTAATGTCTCTTAGTCAAGCCGCAGGTGTGATTATGGGTGCTAATGCTGGAACGACTTTGACGGGTATACTGTTCACATTTAATATCCAAGATATTGTTCCTTTTGTTATTTTTCTCGGGACAATAACAACTCTTTTTGTTAAACGCAAAACCTTTAATCATATGGGGCTAATTTTGCTTGGCTTTGGTCTTTTGTTTTTAGGTCTGAACCTTATGAGTTCTTCGATGGTTCCCTTACGAGAGTCGGCCTTTATGGCAGACTTATTTGTTCATACTCAAACGCCCCTGATTGGTCTCGTTGTCGGTTTCATTGTAACGGCGTTGATTCAAAGTTCAACTGCCTCAGTTGGTATTCTATTGACCATGGTGGCCGCAGGAGTTGTTGTTGATCTCCAGCAAGCGATTTTTATTTTATACGGCTTTAATGTGGGGACAGTTGTGACGACCTTAGTGGCGTCTATTCGTGGCAATAAGACGGCTCAACAAGCAGCCATGGTTCATGTTCTGTTCAATGTTGTGGGCGCTTTGATTTTCACAGTTTTTACAGTTTTGCCCCTAGGTTTTGTTTCTTTTATTCAGAGTACTTCAGAAAATATTGCCCTTCAGTTGGTTTATGCACATATTGTTTTTAATGTTGCAACGCTGTTCATATTGCTTCCGGTGTCTAAATATATAATTCAACTCTCTGAAAAAATTATTAAGGCAGATTCGGAGGAGTCTCCTCAGCTTAAGTTAAAATTTATCGATCGACGATTGATTTACTCGCCAGAGATTGAAGTTGAGCATATTCTTAAGGAGATTCAAAGGACCTTTGAGCTTGTGCATGAAGATTTTAAAGAAGCTACAAATTATAAGACAATAGGGAAAAAACGACAGGAAGTCTATTTGCTGTCTAACGAAGCCTTAATCGAATATTTGGTCAAGGAGATTAACAGAACACTTACTAATGTAAATACGGTCAAGTTGAAAGAAGAATTTGCTATAACCGTTGGAATCTGTTATAAAGTTATTAATTATTTGCGCCAAATAGAAGAACAAGCTAAAGATATTGCGCTTAGCCTGCAACGCTATGAGCAACCTGAAACTATAGATGATAGTGGCAGAGAAGAGGGAGAGTTAGCTATTCATCTGGTTATGGAAGCGATAGTGCCGTTAGTGGATAGAATGCTCTTACAGATTTATGAGTTTTTAAAGGAAAAACTGTACCAAGAAGATAAAAAATTAGTGCAAGATATTGAGAGATTGGATCAAGAGATATTGAATCTTACACAAATTAATAGGGATTTACTCAGAGCAGATTTTGAAGATATTCGGATTTTTAATAGTCTCCGTCGTATCAGTGCAGACGCAGTAAGTATAGCAGTAACGTTAGAACATAAGAGGTGAAAAGAGCACGAAGATAGCTCTTTTTTTGTCATCTATAGTAGCACATTCAAGAAATGCTAAACAGCTTTTACCGACTTATTACATACAATGAGTAGTACATTTTATACATTTATAAATAAAATATTTGATTCAAAAAATTAATGCTTTTTATTAAATTAATTTATTTTACAAATTAATGATTGTGCGGTAAGATATAAGTATAAAGGTAATACGAAAGGAAGTACAGGAATGAAAGTCACAAATAGAAAAGTAGTAGTTATAGGCACAGGATTTGTTGGGACAAGCATTGCCTATTCGATGATTAATCAAGGGATTGTCAATGATTTGGTACTTATAGATGTGAACCAAGAAAAAGCAGAGGGAGAAGCACTGGACCTTCTAGATGGTATTTCATGGGGGCAAGAAAACATTAATGTAAAAGCCGGCGGCTATGAAGAATGTAAGGATGCCAATGTTGTAGTTATCACTGCAGGTATCAATCAACAGCCGGGTCAAACGCGATTAGAACTCGTGGATACGAATGCAAAAATTATGAAATCCATTGTTCATGAGGTGATGAATTCGGGATTTGATGGTGTGTTTGTCATTGCTTCTAATCCTGTAGATGTATTAACTTATTGTGCTTGGAAAGCTTCAGGTTTACCAGCATCAAGAGTAGTAGGTACAGGCACAACATTGGACACCACTCGTTTCCGCAAAGAACTTGCGACAAAACTTGAAATTGACCCTCGAAGTATCCACGGCTATATTATCGGAGAGCATGGAGACTCAGAAGTCGCAGTTTGGTCGCATACAACAGTTGGTGGTAAACCAATATTGGAATTTATCGTTCAAAA
Organism: Lactococcus garvieae; assembly: GCF_016758115.1. Taxonomy (GTDB): domain Bacteria; phylum Bacillota; class Bacilli; order Lactobacillales; family Streptococcaceae; genus Lactococcus; species Lactococcus muris. The sequence continues at coordinate 6,603 of NZ_WIVG01000061.1, read as the reverse complement.
TAATCGCTTAGAAGTTGCAGATTTACAAATTTTATCAGATAAAGTGAAAAATGCAGCTTATGAAATTATTGACCGTAAAAAAGCAACTTACTATGGCATAGGTATGAGTACAGCAAGAATTGTAAAAGCTATTTTGAATAATGAGCAGGCTGTTTTACCTGTATCTGCTTATCTCGAAGGCCAGTATGGAGAAGAAGGACTATTTACCGGTGTACCTTCAGTTGTAAATCAGACAGGAGTTAGAGAAATTATTGAGTTAAATATTGACCCTCAGGAACGCCAAGCATTTAAAAAATCTGTAAAACAGTTACGCGATGTTATTGAAAAGCTGGAGTGTAAAGATTAAGTTTTATTCTGCTTCCCTTACTTCTTTGTCTGCACACTTTCTGACTTAAAAGCTGAGATAATATAGGGTTTATTCAAACTTACTCATCTTCAAGAAAAGTAAAGGAAGAGTCTGGAAGAATTTGATAGAAAAAAGGGGACAAAAGTCCCCAACAAGAAAAAAACTGCTTAACCGCGCGTATAAGAATGCTGCTGTTAAGCAGTTTTTCTTTTGCTTTTTATAATTTTAAAAATTAGACAAAAGGCAGAGAACGGTGGAAAATGTCTAATTCGGGATTTTCAGCCATTGTGGCTCAAACACCGACTCAGCTTGTGTTTGAGTGTTCTCGATTGATGTCTTTCTTCTACATAACTTAATTCTTTAAATCGTGCATAATCGCCATCTCAGTTTAGAAGATTAGGAGGCTTTTTTTAAAAAATTGCTGTGTTTTCCATGGAGAAACACCCGAACCTATTGACATGATACAAATATTTTGATAAAGTATATAGGTTCGGTCTTTTAAAAAAGACCTCATTAATTTGAAAGTGGGATTGAACAAACCCAAACTACAAATAAGGAGAAATTACATTATGGTAATGACAGACCCAATTGCAGACTTCCTCACACGTATCCGTAACGGAAACATGCGTCGTTTCGAAGTTGTTGAAGCACCTGCTTCAAAAATTAAGCGTGAAATCGCAGAAATCCTTAAAGCTGAGGGTTATGTGAAAGACGTTGAGTATGTTGAAGATAACAAGCAAGGTATTATCCGTGTGTTCTTAAAATACGGAAAAAACAACGAAAAAGTTATCACTAACTTGAAACGTATCTCTAAACCAGGTCTTCGTGTTTACGTGAAATCTGATGAGGTACCACGTGTTCTTAACGGACTTGGTACAGCAATCATCTCAACTTCTGAAGGCGTTGTGACGGATAAGGTTGCACGTTCTAAGAATATCGGTGGTGAAGTTCTTGCTTACATCTGGTAATCTCTTACTGGTAAGCAGAAAAACATTATAATTGTGAAAACAGGCAGTAGAAATACTCTTGATAATTTAACAGAAAAGGTAAAAAAACATGTCACGTATTGGTAATAAAGTCGTTGTTTTACCAGCTGGTGTAACAGTTGAACAAAACGGCGCAACAGTAACAGTTAAAGGCCCTAAAGGCGAATTGACTCGTGAGTTTTCAACAGCAATCACGATGGAAATCAATGGCTCTGAAGTAACATTCAAGCGTCCTGATGACTCTAAAGAGATGAAAACTATTCACGGCACTACTCGTGCAAACTTCAACAACATGGTTGTTGGTGTAAGTGAAGGTTTCCGTAAAGAACTCGAAATGATCGGGGTTGGTTACCGTGCACAACTTCAAGGTTCAAAACTTGTATTGGCTGTTGGTAAATCTCATCCAGATGAAGTTGAAGCTCCAAAAGGTATCACTTTTGAAGTTCCAGATGCTACACACATTAACGTTTTGGGCTCAGATAAAGAAGTCGTTGGTCAGACAGCAGCTTATATCCGTAGCCGTCGTGCACCAGAACCATATAAAGGTAAAGGTATTCGTTACGTTGGCGAATTTGTACGTCGTAAAGAAGGTAAAACTGGTAAATAATCTCTTGAAGATTATAATCCGTCATTTGGTGAATATAAGTTTGCCAAAATTCTGTTTAAGCAGAAACTTCCCGCTTGCATTTTTTGCAAGAAAATCGATGGCAAAAACTATCGAAATATAAAATATTAAAAGAGGTAGAATTGTGATTTCTAAACCAGATAAAAACAAGCTCCGTCAAAAACGCCATATTCGCGTTCGCGGAAAAATCTCAGGTACTGCTGAGACTCCACGTTTGAATGTTTTCCGTTCAAACACAAATATCTATGCACAAGTTATTGATGACGAAGCAGCTGTAACACTTGCATCTGCATCATCACTTAAATTAACTGGTACTAAAACAGAACAAGCAGCTGAAGTTGGTAAACTTATTGCAGAAGCTGCTAAAGCTAAAGGCATAGAAGCAGTTGTATTTGACCGCGGTGGTTATCTCTATCACGGACGTGTCCAAGCACTTGCAGAAGCTGCACGTGAAGCTGGATTGAAATTCTAAGGAAAGGGGTAATCATTAAAATGGCTAGAAACGAAGAAGTTAAAGAATTCGAAGAACGCGTTGTTGGAATCAACCGTGTTACTAAAGTTGTTAAAGGTGGACGCCGTCTCCGCTTTGCCGCACTTGTTGTAGTTGGTGACCGTAATGGTCGCGTAGGTTTCGGTACTGGTAAAGCTCAAGAAGTTCCAGAAGCAATCCGTAAAGCTATCGAAGCAGCTAAGAAAAACATCATTACAGTACCTATGGTAGGAACTACTGTACCTCATGAAGTGCTTGGTGTATTTGGCGGCGGTAAGATCCTTATCAAACCAGCTGTAGAAGGTTCTGGAGTTGCCGCAGGTGGTGCCGTTCGTGCCGTCCTCGAACTCGCAGGTGTTGCTGACGTAACATCTAAATCATTAGGTTCAAACACAGCAATCAACGTTGTTCGTGCGACAGTTGAAGGTTTGCAACAATTGAAACGCGCTGAAGAAGTTGCGGAACTCCGCGGCAAATCAGTAAGCGATTTGGCATAAGGAGGATATCATGGCTCAAATCAAAATTACATTGGTAAAATCACCAATCGGCCGTATCCCTGCACAACGTAAAACTGTTGTTGCACTTGGCCTTGGTAAACTTGGTTCATCAGTTGTGAAAGAAGACAATGCAGCACTTCGCGGCATGGCTAACTCAATTTCACACTTGGTAACAATTGAAGAAGTTAAATAATAAGTAAAAAAGTTCAGATAATCTGAACTTTTTTTGTGAAAAATTGTAAATATTTTCAAACTGGAAAATTAAATAAGTAAAAATATACAGTGAATTTTAGGGTATAATTATTTCCAATGGCCGTAGCGTACCCAGATGTGAACATCTAAATAGATTAGACTTTACTAAGGGATATATTTTCTACTTTGTAAAGAATAGCCTCTTTTTGTTGAGTAATGGCCGAGTTAATTATTTGTCGTATTATGAAATGTGGAAGGAAGAAAAAATGAACAAACGTATTTTTACACTTGCAGCAGTCGTCTTTGCATCAGTAATCGTACTTGCAGGGTGTGGAGGACGACGTGCAGAGAAAATGCAAGGCGAAACAGCTCTTAAAGCAGCCTTAGTCTTAGGTAATGATGGCGTAGATGACCGCTCATTTAACCAGTCGGCTTGGGAAGGGCTACAAGCTTGGGGGAAGGACAATGGTTTGTCTAAAGGGAAGGGAATTAACTATTTTCAGTCCAATTCTCCAGCTGAATTTACATCAAACTTTAATTCGGCTGTTTCAGGCGGTTATGATTTAATTTTCAGTATTGGCTTTGTTTTGCAGGAGGCAACCTCTCAAGCTGCGCAAAACAACCCGGATACAAAATTTGCTGTTATCGACTCTGTAATTGAAGGTAAAAACAATGTTGTTTCTGCCACTTTTGCGGATCAGCAATCTGCTTATCTGGCTGGTGTTGCAGCAGCTAAGACAAGTAAAACCAACCACGTAGGTTTTATCGGCGGTATTAAATCCGATGTTCTTGCAGCCTTTGAAAGTGGATTTACAGCGGGAGCTAAGTCTGTAACTCCAGATATCAAAGTGGATGTACAGTATGCGCAATCTTTTACAGATGCAGGTAAAGGAAAAACAATAGCTTCAGCAATGTATGCGAGTGGGGCAGATGTTATTTACCAAGCAGCTGGTAGTGTAGGTGCTGGACTGTTCACTGAGGCTAAAAATCTGAATGAAACAAAAAATGAAGCAGATAAAGTATGGGTTATTGGTGTTGACCAAGACCAAGAATATTTGGGCGGCTACACTTCTAAAGATGGGAAAAAATCAAACTTTGTTCTTGTTTCTACAGTGAAAGAAGTTGGAAATGCAGTTCAGGATATCGCAAGCAGAACAGCAAAAGGCAAGTTCCCAGGCGGCGAAAAACTCAAATATGACCTATCCAATGGTGGCGTAACACTTGCGCGCGACAACGCTTCTGATGAAGCATGGAAAGCCGTTGAAGCAGCAAAAGCTGATATTGTTTCGGGTAAAATTGTTGTTCCTGCAAAATAATTATAGAAATAACATGCGTGCTCTCACGCTTTTTATGCCAATAATGCCCTCTTTTTTGAAAAATTTGCATTTCCAGAGCAAATTTAGTAAAATGGAGAAGGTTTAAAAGCCCAAAATTAGAAAAAGTACAGGCGAGTCAAACTCCATCCTTCCTTAGAGTGGAGCAAGGCGTCAGCATTGTACAAAATAAGGAGAAAACATGAAACTTCATGAAATGAAAGCTGCAGAAGGCAGCCGTAAAGTGCGCAACCGTGTAGGTCGTGGTACTTCATCTGGTAACGGTAAAACATCTGGTCGTGGACAAAAAGGTCAAAAATCACGTTCAGGTGGTGGCGTACGTCCTGGTTTTGAAGGTGGACAAACAGAGTTATTCCGCCGTCTTCCAAAACGCGGTTTCACTAACGTAAATCGTAAAGAATACGCAATCGTAAACCTCGATACTTTGAACCGTCTTGGCGATGGAGCAGAAGTTACAGCCGAAACACTTGTAGCTGCTAAAATCATCAAAGATGTTAAATCTGGTATCAAAGTTCTTGCTAACGGCGAATTGACAGTTAAAAACCTTAAGGTTAACGTTGCGAAAGCTTCTGCTGCTGCAAAAGCTGCTATTGAAGCTGCTGGTGGTTCTGTAGAAACTCTTGAAGCAAAATAATTCAATTGGCGGTTGAGGTTCAACCGCTTATTTTATAGGATTAATATTTAAGAAAGTTTAGAGGGAAATTATGTTTTTCAAAACTCTAAAGGAAGCCTTCAAGATAAAAGATGTGAGAGCGCGAATCATCTTTACCATCTTTATTCTTTTTGTCTTTCGACTAGGTGCACATATTACAGTGCCGGGAATCAATGTTGAAAACTTGAATGCCCTAAGTGACTTACCGTTCCTGAACATGATGAATTTGGTTTCAGGTAATGCCATGCAAAACTACTCACTGTTTGCCATGGGGGTATCGCCTTATATCACAGCTTCAATCATTGTCCAGCTCTTGCAAATGGATATCTTGCCGAAGTTTGTCGAATGGTCAAAACAGGGGGAAATTGGACGGCGTAAGCTTAATCAAGCGACACGATATATTACTCTAGTTTTAGCTATGGCTCAGTCTATTGGTATTACTGCAGGTTTCCAAGCGATGAGTTCGGCAAATATCGTACAAAATCCAAACTGGCAAACTTATCTGATGATTGGTGTTATTTTGACGACGGGGTCAATGGTTGTTACTTGGATGGGGGAACAAATCAATGAAAAAGGATTTGGCTCAGGTATCTCAGTCATTATCTTTGCAGGGATTGTTTCAGGTATTCCAAGCGCCGTACACGAAGTTTACACAGAATGGTTTGTAAATGTACGTCCAGGTCAAATTCCAACATCATGGATTATGTTGGCTATCCTAGTTATTGTATCTGCATTGATTATTTACTTCACAACATTTGTACAACAAGCTGAACGTAAAGTACCTATTCAATATACAAAGTTGACACAGGGTGCGCCAACAAGTTCATACTTGCCACTTCGTGTTAACCCAGCTGGTGTTATCCCAGTTATCTTTGCGGGGTCAATTACAACAGCTCCTGCAACAATTTTGCAGTTCTTGCAGCGTGCCCAAGGGAACAATGTGGGTTGGCTTAATAGCTTACAATCTGCTCTTTCATACAACACATGGACAGGAATGCTGTTTTATGGTTTACTGATTGTTCTCTTTACCTTCTTCTATTCATTTGTACAAGTTAATCCGGAGAAGATGGCAGAAAACCTGCAAAAACAAGGGTCATATATCCCATCTGTTCGCCCAGGTAAGGGAACGGAAAAATATGTTTCAAGCTTGCTTATGCGCTTAGCCACAGTTGGTGCTCTTTTCCTTGGCTTTATCTCGATTTTGCCAATCGTTGCCCAAAACATTTGGGGCTTGCCAAAGATTGTTGCCTTGGGAGGAACCTCTCTCTTAATCTTGATTCAGGTTGCGATTCAAGCAGTTAAACAGCTCGAAGGCTATCTTTATAAGAAAAATTACAAAGGATTTATGGATAATCCGATTGAGGGCTAGTGAACTTCTGGCGTTGTGACTGAAGTTATCTATGCCCTACAACTCAAAAATATACTAAGGCTTTCATTTTACCGGCTCTGTCAACTCTGCGGTGGTACTCGCTAAAAAATGA
>NZ_WIVG01000060.1 GCF_016758115.1 Lactococcus garvieae | reverse complement strand
AAAGAATGTCAAAGCACTAAAATGAAGTTCGGTAATACTATGCAAATGACTTCTTGTATATTTTTCAAAAATGCAAGACATTCTTTAAAGTAAATCTTTGTTTTCTTTTTATTATGAATATCTCTTTGAGGAGTTCTAATACATCAAAAAAATTTATATTCTCTCCTTTCGTTTTAGGTTGGAAACATTTTGTTTATCGGTTTTCGAAAGGAGAGGAGGATATTTTTACTTATAATGATAGGGGACTATTTTTACCTTGTCAAGTTACAAAAAGAGAGAATTTGCTCTCTTTTTCTTGTTGCTGTAGTATAAAGGGTATTACGAAAGACTTTCACTCTTTGGATGCAAGTTCGAGTCTTGCCGGCAACCTCGTCAGAAATGACGTCAAGCATTAGTTTGCTTGAGTGAACATCTATTTTTCATCTGCCATAAACTTCTCTTTTAATATAATATCCTAAAAATTTCCAATCCTTTTTTCTTTTTTGTAAGTACGTTGCGAGGTGGAGAGAAATAGATGTGACCTGTATGTGAAGCATGCAGGTTTTTTGTGGTCATGGTCTAAAGGAAAGACGCTTGTATAGGGGATACAAGAGATACAGGTTCGACTCCTGTTTATCGCATGAATAAAAGAAAAGGAGGTTTCAACTAAAAAAAATAAAATCATCATAAAGAAAAACTGACAGAAGATAAGGCTTCCCATGTGGGAGCTTTTTGTAGTGCTACAGCTCTTTTAGGAGCTGTGAGAAAAAGAATATATTTGTGTCCGAACCTTGTCTGCTATGACATAAACTAGCCAAAATACATACATTTAAGGGGGGAAATATGATTAAATTTCCAATTCAAGCCCAAAAATTTTTGGGAGATAAAATCACTGTAGATAAAAAAATTGAAATTGTGCCTAAGCGTGGTGTTGAAGCAGGCTATACCCGTTACCTTGCGACAAGTAAGAAGCACCCCGAAGGTTTTGAAATCCGTGTAGAAGGCGCCAATGCCGCAAAGCCTACACGACGCCAAGAAGTTGTCTTGACAGGGGTCAAACTTGCACAGGTGCGTAACCGTATGCCTAAAGGGGGCTATGCTTACGAGTATGTGATTTATGTGGATTCACTCAAACTGGCCTAAAGGAGGAAAAAAGTATGGTATTAAAATTAAGTAAAGATTTTACAAAACAAAATGAATTGACAGAAGAAGTTGGAGACTTTGACAAGGGGCTTGGGAAATTGCTCTTTTTGTCTGCGGAAGCTCAACTGCGTTATGAAGACTATGAAGCAGAAGAAGGGGAAATCAAACGCCGTCCAACAGATGAGGTGGACTATTACGAAGTTAAGCTTTATTCTGAAGCCATGGGCGAACAAATTGAAGTTAAAATGCCTGCGGCTACAGGTTTTGATGGACTGGACTATGAAGATGAAGTCAAACTTGTTCATCCTTCTGCCTTCTTCTGGAGTGAGAAAGAGCTTTCCGTTTTTAATGGACAAAGCCGTGTACACTATTATGACGGGGTCAAGTTCCGTGCGGAAAAAATTGAAAAAGTAGGTAAAAGTGCGGTGTCCACACCAAATGTCACTGCTAAATCAGAAGACAAGTCCGAAAAAACTCCTGAGAAGAAATAGATAGCTTATGCGACAAAAAAACGTGTCCAAAGGCTCTCGTTTACATTTGCTGGGCAGGTATGACCGTCAAAGCTTTGTAGGGCTTGTAGGACTTCTCTTAAGCAGTCCCAGTCTCATCTTTTATAAAGAGTTTCAAGCTATGGATTACAAAAGGCTTGCCCTTGTTTTGGCAGCTATTTTTTTTGTAGCTTTTTCTTTGTCTTTTGGTTTACTTGTGTTCACTTACCAGCATTTTAGAGCTTTCTCCGTCAATAATTACAAACGCTTATTGTTGAATTATTTGCTTAAGCATAATCTTGTGGATAAGGTGACGGTCAAGACAGACAAGGGAAGTCGGGAGCGGAAAAAGCTTGCCCGTATCTATGTGAAGCAACCCAACTCTTATGAATTGCATGTTTATTTTCCCATTGACGGGGGGACACACCAAGAGAAATTCTTGTCCCTTTCTGGGGAGCTTGAGACGACTTTCTTTGCGGACTTTCAAGAACAGAACTTTATCAATGAAAAGAGGATTCTGGCTAAAAGGTCTTATGTGGAGTATGTCTTTGCCATTGAGGGTGAGCGAAACAGGATTCATGTGAATGATGTCGTCATTGATAAGAAACTGGGTGTGAAGCTCATGAATGGGGTTTACTGGAACTATGAAGCAGACCCACATTTATTGATTGCGGGCGGCACAGGTGGAGGGAAGACCGTTCTTTTAATGTCTTTACTCTCAGCTTTGGCTCGTGTGGGTCAGGTCGATATTTGTGACCCTAAACGCTCCGATTTTGTAGGTTTAAAAGATGTCCCTGTTTTTAAAGACCGTGTTTTTATCGATAAAGAAAGCATGATGAATTGCTTAAGAGAAGCAGTGGTTTTTATGGATCAGCGCTATGATGTCATGACCAGTCATTCGGAATATAAGCCGGGTAAACGTTATTCAGACTATGGCTTATTTCCCAAATTCATTCTGTTTGATGAGTGGGCAGCTTTTATCGCCAGTCTGACCTATCAAGAATATGAGGAAGTGGTTCAGTCTGTGACACAGATTGTTTTAAAAGGACGTGCCTCAGGTGTCTTTCTTATCTTAGCCATGCAAAGACCCGATGGGGAATACTTGAAGACTGCCCTACGTGATAACTTCATGAAACGTTTGGTAGTAGGACGTGTAACAGCGACCGCTTACCGCATGATGTTTGGGGATGAGAGTGATAAGAAAATCTTTAAATATATCAAAGGCAAAATTGGTCGTGGCTATGTGGCCAATAATGGGGAGCTGGCTCGTGAGTTTTACAGTCCCTTTGTGCCTATTGAAGAAGGTTATGACTTTATCACAGAACTGGCAAAACTTCCTGTCTTGGAAGACGTTCAAGCTGTTCAGCTTGAAGCTCCTCCTGTCTCAAATGTAGAGTTGGAGCGTGCAGAAGCAGGGCAATTGGAAGACAAAACCTATACCATTACGGCTTTAAGCCGCAAGTTAGAGCAACCCAATAAGACGGTAAAAACAGTCATTGAGCGCTTAGCCGCGGCTGCCTTTCCTATTCGGGAAAAAGCACCCTATACGGAGGATGATTATTATGCCTTACAATCGGTCTTTTCTGCCAAAGAAGCAGGAGCTTTGACACTTCATGAAGCCATTGAGGAAATCTTGGCGGATGAAGCCGAGTACAAGAGGGACTTTGAGAATTTTAAAGAGGACTTGGAGTGATTTTCTTCTAAGGAGGGGATAAAACTCTCGCAGTCGGCGGTGGGAAATTATAGGACTTGTCCGTTTGTCTGAAAGACAACTTGCCCAAGGCAAGCAATTTTCCACGGTCGTACTGCCCTCACAAACGGAAGTGCGTGACAGCAGTTTCCACTTCTTGAGGGCTGTTCTTCTTTCTTTAGATTTTATGCGTGCAGACGCGTAAGCATAGCTCCGTGCGCAGCGTAAGGAGTGAGCGTGCGTATGCACGGAGTGGTGGCGCAAGCCGCCACTCGATAAACCCCCGAGGAGCTAATGAGGGGGGTAAGAAGTGACACTGCCCTAACTAAGCCAGTAACCATGCACCTCTAAGAGGTGTCACCTCGATTTGGAGTGTTGGGCAATATAAAAAGGAGAAAGGAGGGCAAGCAAATTGATGTAAAAGCCGTAAGGACAGGGGCGCATGTGACCCAGCAGTTTATGGCAGATATTCTTGGTATCTCTTTGAGTTACTATCGTAAAATTGAGAAGGGAGAAAAAGCTTTGACTCTTGACATTGAGGAAAAGATAAAAGCGGCTTTTTATAAACCTCTTGACAGTCGGTATAAGTTAGTGGCGACCATTGATTATGTGAATATTCGATTTCAAACTCTGAATGTCCATGAGGTGATACAAGAGGTCTTGGGTTTAAAAATTGAGAACTTTCATTTGAATGATTTCAAGCGCTACAAGTATCCTTTCTTTCTCAATTACGGACATATTAATGTTTATTACCATGACAAAGACCCTAAAGCAGGAGTCTTGATTGAAATGAGTGGACAGGCTTGTAGGGAGTTGGAGTATGACTTTGAATTTCATCAAGGCAAAAAGACTTGGTATGACTTTTTCAAAAATGCCATAGATTATGCCTTAAGAAAAGCCCCAGACAATGAAAATTTCATGAAAGTGACCCGTTTTGACTTGGCGCTTGATGAACTCTACAATGAAAAAGAGGGGAACTTTGATTTGTTTCAGCTCTTGAGTGCTGCCCGTGAGGGGCGCTGGAACGGGAGAAAAAAGAGTTATGCGGCAATATTAGGGGGCAGAAGAACAGGGGAAGGCTTAATCAATGACGGGCTTTCCCTATATTTTGGTTCTAAACGTACCCATCTCTTTTTCCGTTTCTATGAAAAAGATTACGAACGTGCCGAACAGGAGAAAACCTCTGTGGAAGCGATTCGGGACCTTTATGGTTTGAAAAATCGTTATGAGATTATCATGCGCAAGGCAATTTCAAATGCTTTTGTGAGAGAGTTTGTGGAGACAAACTTTAATCTAGCAGAAGAAGGGGTCAAGATTATCAATGATAATTTGACTTTTTATGATTCGGAAGGCGGTCTTTATATGGACTGGTATAAGTTAATGGGGACAATGAATGCCACTCATTTTACAGTACAACCAGAAGCTCCTGATGTAAACAGAATCTTTCACTGGTTTGAAAATGGTGGTCCTGCTTCTACTTATTTACTGTTAAGCAAGTATGATGAGATAGTAGGGGACAGTCGTTTACAGGAAATCATAGCTTCTGCGGAAATCACAGAACGCAATGAAAGAATTTTAGAGCAGTTGGAGCTGCTTAGAGGAGGGACGTCATAGAAGGTAATATCGAACATTTTCGTAAGCTTCAAGAAAAGAGACTGAACAACCATGATAAGCTTTTGCGTTTCTTCTTAAACCAGTATCGTTTTGATATAAACAAGTATGACAGTGGTGTCTATGATAGTCTTTATTTTCAGGTCTTTGATGAAGAAGCTGCTTTGGATGTATTGGAGCAACTGGGTTTTCTCTTTCCCTCTGAGCCTAAGGAGTCAAGAAGAAGCTACTATGAAAAATATAAAAATCAAAAGATAGGAGAGCTTCCTTTGGGCTATAGGGGAGCGCTTTATTTTTTAATCGCAAATGGTTATGCGGAAGCTGTCTTGTAGAAAGGAAAGAAAATGGATGAAATAGAAAATGAAATTGAAGCTCAAAAGCAATTCTTAACTTTGAGGAAAAATCATTCTCGTTATGAAATGAGTATTGATTTTTATGAGTCTCCTCAAGGTATAATCTCCATAGATGGCTTTAGTCCGTTTAAAATTCCATCGGGATTAAGAAGGGAAGGCTTGCCTTATATAAAAGAAAAAGAGTATTCCTGTTTTACTCGTGAACAGCTTTCTCAACTGGCCGTTCAATGGTTTGTATTGATAAATTGCAATACGGGGATAAGTTCAGCACCTGTGGGCAAAAATGAAGAAGAAGTAGAAAAAGCAGTGGAAGAACTCACGGCTTTCTTTTCGATATTATTGAGAGAGCGATTATCTTCGCCTCATTTTTTGTTTATTTAAAATTTGGTGGCAGTGTGCAGGATATTTGTTCCAGCATTCTGCACAAAAAAGAGCAGGATAACCGTTATTTGTAATGATAGGATTAAATACTCTTTTGCACTTTAAACAGTAAGAGGGATGAAGTGAACTGTGGATTATAGTATAGTTCATGTGTCTGCCCTTCTTTAAAATAAATTTTTTATTTATTTTAAATGATAGAAGCAATAAATTCAAGATTCCTTGAGCTTGTATACAAATAAAAAAGAAGTTATGGGTAAACAAATTTACTAATTCACTATAAATAGGTATAAGGAGAAACGATGTTATTCAAAAAATTTTTAAACTTCTGCCATGAAAGGAAAGTCGCGTTGGTTAGAAAGTCTATTTTAGAGCGCTTTACCATTCATCAAGTGTACTATTATGACGGTAGAATATCCTATGAAGTGGTTGAGATGAAAGTGAGGGCTTACTGTGGGAACTATCCTCTCTATGGTCCAGATTTTAGGCGCTTGGCAAGTTTTGATTCGGAAGAAAAGGCTGTCCAGTATTTAAGAAAGCTGCGCAATGAACAAGTGGTATTTAAGCGTGCGCTTGGTGGTTTATCGGATAGGGAATAAGGCTTCTCTATTTTTTATTGAGAAAGGAGGATGTATTTTATTTTATCAGAGTGTGAATGTGTTGCTTTAGAGGAGAAAGTCCAAAGCGGTCAAGCCTTAAGCCACCGTGAACAAGGCTTGATTTTTTTAAGTCTTGATAAACGCTTAGGCTACAATGCGGACGGCACCAGTCGTATTATAGAAAAACTTGTGGATCTCTGGCTTATAGAAATATTTGGCTAAGCATTTTTTATAAAAACATTTCAGATGAGTGAAGGCAAAAGTAGAGGCGGGAAAAATAAAATATAGAAAGAAAAGGAAGAAGATATTATGCCAATACTCTCACAGGAAATCAAAGCACTTCAGGCAGAAGTAAACGACATTGAAGCCCTTTTTGCGGCAGGGAACGCTTTTCAAGAAGCGGCTCAAAAGCTTAAAGGAAAAGGTAAAGTTTTGCGAACAGTTGAAAATGACACAGCAATTTTGGACGATACAATTGAAATTATTGCAAATCGTACCAATGACTTGATAAAAAACTTGGTCAAAGCGTCATCCTCTTACAATTTTTCAAAAAAATCTTTCAATGAATTGAAATCAAAACTTGAAGAAGTCCAAGCGCAAACACGTCGTGGCGTAAAATAAAAGGCGATAACATAGTATAAGTAGGGTGGGCTTTTGCTTTTACTCATCTGAAATGTAAGAAAAACGCTAAAAACAAAAGAAAGAGTGAGGGAAATATTATGACATACAGTAAAGACGAGGCACAAAGTAAAATTCAAAGACTGGGTGAGTTAATGCTTTCAAAAAGATATGACGAAGCATGGACTGTCGCAAGTAATTTACTGGCTTATTTTAGAGCCTATGGCGATGTAATGCCAGGTTCAGATTATGGGGTTATTGATGAAGTGCTTAGAAGCTTTTTCTCTGTGAATAACCAACTTGATGAGGTAAGCATGCTTGCTTATGGTATGGGTCAAAAAGCAGTGAATACTCAACTTTAAAAAATAGGACGGAGTTCATACAAGTTCAAGGTTCGACTCCTTGTGCTTGTTTAACAATAAAAAGGTGAGTTGTTGGTAAACAAGGTCACGATTAGACAGAGGATGAGAGGTTGGAAGAATTTATACTTGTCATATTTATTGAGTTATTGTTCATCATCTATCTTAGAGAGGAGGGATATGGAGAAGGATTTAAAATTATATTTTCAATTCTTCTCGCCCTTCTTAATGTTCTTATGGTTTTAAGACTTTAAAATTCAATATGTTATATATAAAGGAGCTAAAAATGAAATGTGAATTGTGTGGTCTAGAACTTCCAAAAGAAGATGTTATTCCAGAACAAAACTATCAAATTTGTGATGAATGCGAGGTCAAATTAGAATATGGAAATTAAAAAAGGGGTTGTGCTTTGCGAAAAATGCCATAAAGATACTGCACTTGCCACAATAGAACATCAACTACTGTGTAGAAAGTGTTATGAGGTACTTAAAGAATGCGCCTAAAAGATATTCAGCCCGTGAGTCCAGAAGATTTTGTCGTCTTTGAGAATGGCACAGCTTATAGCTATTTTATAGATAGAGGTATAGCTCGTAGAAATGCGCAAGAAGTTGAAGCATTTCCAAAGTTCTATACCGCAGAACAAATGCAAGCCTATGCCAGAATTGAACGTGATTATATTTTCGTATTAGATGGAGAAATTAGCACAAAAAGCTATGCGAAAAAGAGATTTACAGGGATTGTCGCAGTTGATGTCTATGGAGACACATACAGGGTGGTAAATCATGTAAACAAAGGTAAAAAGTGGGTTTTACAGAAGGGGGAAGCATGAAAACTCATGAATTAAAATTAGACGTCAAGTACTTTGACGATATAAAGAACGGCAAGAAAAACTTTGAAATTCGCAAGAATGACCGAAATTATCAAGTCGGGGATATTTTGGACCTGAAAGCATGGGACCCTAGTAGTGCTATGTATGTTGGAGAGTACAACGAATGTGTGCATCATTATCATGCCAAAACACTCAAAGTGAAGGTGGTTTCTATTTTCAAACCCAAAACAATAAATGCCAAAAAATATTTAGGTAGAGGTTATAGAGATGAAAATTATTCTGTTTATATACCGAATGATGACGTCTTTAAGACTTTAAGAGAATATTTTGATACAGACCGTTTGCCAGTGGGTTATGTCGTTCTCGGAATTGAAGTGTTTCAGTGAAGAGAGGGTCAGAAGCCCTTATCAAGAGTGGGAAAAATACATTAAAAAGTTTATAATAAAATATAATTAATACCAGAAGAAGGAGTTTTAAAATTTATGAAATTTACAAAAAAACATTGGATTATAGCAGCTATTGCCTGTCTCATTTTGGCAGGAGGAAGTGCAGGCCTTGTCGCTCATCATCAGGCGCAGGTAAAAGCAGAAAAGACAGCGCAAGAAGCTAAACGCACCTACGATAAACTTGTAGCTTCTGCCAAAGAGGCAACAGAAAAGGCAGAAAGTTTCAAAGCTGAAACAGACGTTAAAACTGCCCAAGCTGCCATTGAAAAGCTAGACAAGAAAGATCAAAAAGCTCTCAATACTCGAGTAGAGAAAGTGCGTAAGAACTGGGCATTCTTTCATCAAGCAGACAAGGCTGTAAGTGCTGCGGAGAAAGCGAAGACAGACCAAGCTATCAAGACAGCTCAAGATGTGGTCAATACATTAAAAGATGCAATGACAAAGTCTAAAAAAGCAGAATTACAAAAGCGTTTAGACAAAGTTAAAGCAGAGATAAAGTCTAAAAAAGCTAAAGAAGAGGCAAAGGCTAAAACTCAAGCAGCACAAGAACAGGCAGACAGCTCAGCACAGCCAGCGAATAATACGCAAACAGCTCAAGCAGAAACTCCTTCGTCAGGAACAAGTCCAGAAAATGGACAATATAGCCAAGCGCCCGCAACACCAAGCTATACAGCTCCTGCGACAGGTGGAGGTGCAGTTGCTCCAGCACAGCCAAGTGCCAACACAGGCAACTCTGAGCCTAATAATGGAGCTTCTTCTAATGCCAGTGGAGGGAACCTTACACCACCAGCTGCCCAAAGCTTTACAGGTTGGGTAAGAAGAAATGGGGCTGTGATTTGGTCTCAAGGTGGCTTTTCAAGTCTGGCAGAAGCTGGACGTGCTGCAGCACAATGGGCGAATGCTCATATGGATTTTGATGGAGAGTGGTCATCTGGCGCATATTAAATAAAGGTAGAAAAAGATAGTTTCTTTTAAGGGCTATCTTTTTTTGTCCTCAATCAAGACATAAAA
>NZ_WIVG01000006.1 GCF_016758115.1 Lactococcus garvieae | reverse complement strand
CCTTATTTTTTTATATGCATTCGGATATCCCCGCCGTTGTCTAATTTCTGAACTAGTATTTTTATGCTTTTTACTTCTTTTTTCTATTTTGTGGTATCATTAGCGCATGGAAGAAAAAATTTATCAATTAAATATAGAAGAAATCAGTAAAAATCCATATCAACCACGTAAAAATTTTGATAGTGATAAATTAAGGGAGTTAGCCCAATCCATAGAAGTAAGTGGTGTACTGCAGCCCATAATAGTTCGTAAGAGTAGTCTCTTTGGTTATGAACTTCTTGCGGGAGAACGGCGGTTACGTGCTGCAAAATTGGCAAATCTCGACAAGATCCCTGCAATTATTCGGATGTATTCAGATGATGATATGATGATTCTTTCTATTTTAGAAAATCTTCAACGTGATGATATGAGTCCTTTGGATGAGGCGAAAAGTATTCGAAAAATCATCGATAAAAGTTCCATGACACATGATGAAGTAGCCAAGTATCTTGGTAAGTCTCGTTCTTATATTTCAAATCTTCTCAGAATTTTAAAACTTCCTCATAGCATCCTTCTATTACTAGGAGATAAAAAAATAAGTTTAGCTCACGCTCGCACGCTTCTTGCTGAAGAAAATGAAGAAAAACAAGTTTTCTTGGCACAAAAAATTGTCAAAGAAAAGCTTAACGTTCGTCAACTTGAGGATATTATTTATAGAAAATCAAATAAAAAGATAAACAATAAGAAAAACATTTATATAGAAGAAAAGGAAAAAGAAATTACAAAATATCTAGGTATAAGTAATAAAATTTCGTATGATAAAAAACGGCAAAAAGGGAAAATTGAACTCCAGTTTGATAGCTTAGAAAAACTAGAAGATATTTTGGAAATACTCACAAAAAATTCACAGTAAAGAGACTGTGAATTTTTTTATCCCAAACTTTATTCACATATTTTCAATTTTCCTTTTTTGTGGAAAAGTAACTAAACGCCGTAATAACCCTCGTTTATCTTGTGGAAAACTTTCTCTCTATCCACATTATCCACAATTTTGTGAATAGTTTTCCACTTTTGTGGAAAACTTGTGATTTTTTTTTAACAACGGTGGATAAATAGTTATCAACATGATATAATAGATTCTACTTAATTTTAATATATTTAGAGGAAAAATATGACTCTCCAAAAAGAAAAAAAGGAATTTTGGACGAGAGTAAAGGAATTAGCGAAAAAAAATATCAAACCACAGTCTTATGACTTTTTCATTGAGCCTGCCCAACTTTTAGAAATTGAAAATGACATTGCTACCATCATCGTTGGTGCAAAATTTCATAAAGATTTTTGGCGGAGTCAAGAAGGTCTTATCAGTACAGCAGGGTTTGAAGTTTTTGATCGTCCAATTCGTTTCAATTTACTTTCAGAAGAAGAAGTTTCAGAAAAAATTGAACAAGAAATGAATGAGCCAGATAGTTTGGATGAAGCTCCAGCACTTGCTACTCCTGAATTTACAAGATTAAATCCAAAGTATGTTTTTGACAATTATATTCAAGGTGAAGGTAACAAGTGGGCGAAAGCAGCAGCTTTTGCTGTAGCTGACAAACCAGGTGATGTCTATAATCCTCTCTTTATCTACGGAGGATCAGGGCTAGGAAAAACTCATCTGATGCACGCTATTGGTAATGAAATTTTAAAAGATAATCCTCATTCCAAGGTAAAATACGTGTCTGCAGAAACTTTTGTCAATGATTATGTCAATGCAACACGCAAGGGACAAATGGCGAAATTTGAAGAAACCTATCGTAATTTAGATATACTTCTTCTTGATGACGTTCAGTTCTTTAGTGATAAAGAAGGTACTCAAAATGAGTTCTTCAATACTTTCAATACTCTTCATGATCGTGGTGCCCAGATTGTCTTAACTTCAGATCGTATCCCACAAGAATTAAATAAGCTTGAAGAACGTTTAGTTACTCGCTTTTCTTGGGGACTGACTACTGACATCACTGCTCCAGACTATGAAACACGCATGGCTATTCTACAGACAAAATCTGAGAGTAGTAATCTTGAATTTCCTCAGGAAACACTGAGCTATATTGCTGGTCAAATTGATTCCAATGTCCGAGAACTTGAAGGTGCGCTCAATCGCGTTGAGTTTGTTGCCAAAACAAATAATCAGACGATTGTTAATATTGATACTGCCAGCGAAGCTTTACGGTCCCTAAAGAGTAATATGCAACAACCTTTATCAAATCTTACAGTCAAAAAAATTCAAGATGAAGTTGCAAAATACTATCATATTTCAACGGCAGACTTAGTCGGTCCTAAACGACCAAAAGAAATTGCATTTCCGAGACAAATTGCAATGTATTTAATTCGTGAACTTTTAGCTCTCAGCCTCCCTGCTATTGGAAATGAGTTTGGGGGACGTGATCACACAACGGTCATGTATGCGCACAAACAAATCAGTGAGAAAATGAAAAATGACATTGATGTTCAAAAAGATGTTGATGCCATCAAACGTCTCTTCCAGTAAGAAATTATTACTGTGGAAAACTTTTGTAAATTTCCTAAAGTTATCCTCCAGTTATTCACAGTGGAAAACTTAGCTTGATTCATATTTTAGCGTTTATCCCCATACTCACATAGCCTACTACTATTACTAATATATTTATATAAATAAATAAAAGAAAAGGACTCTCATGATAAAATTTTCAATTAACAAAGTAGCTTTTCAAAATGCATTAAAAATTACCAAACAAGCCATTGGTTCTAAGGTAACTATTCCAGCTTTAACAAAATTAAAAATTGAGGTTACAACAGAGGGAATTACTTTAACTGGTTCAAATGGTCAAATCTCTATTGAAAACTTTTTACCAGCAACTGATAGAGATGCTGGTATGCATATTTCTGATACAGGAAGTATCTTGTTAGAAGCTTCTTTCTTTGAAAGTGTCGTCAGTCAAATGCCTGAACTTGCTTTAGAATTTAAAGAATTGGAACAAAAGCAAGTACTTTTAACCTCAGGTAAATCAGAAATCACATTAAAAGGACAAGATGCAGAGATTTATCCTCGTATTCAAGAAATTTCTCAGGAAAACCCGCTTAAGATTAATGTTGGCTTTTTGAAAGAAATTTTTACGGAAACAGTATTCGCTGTAAGTACACAGGAAAGTCGTCCTATTTTTACTGGGGTTCATTTGACTTTATCCGATAAAGTAAACCTTAAAGCTGTTGCGACAGATTCGCACCGTATGAGTCAACGACTTCTTGTTCTCGAAAATGAAGGAACGGATTTTGATGTTGTTTTACCAAGTAAATCTATTCAAAACTTCAAAAATGTTTTTAGTAATGATGAAGAATATCTTGATATCTCATTGGCTAATAATCAAATTCTTTTTCGTAATGAACGCATCAGCTACTATAGCCGTCTAATCGAAGGAACTTATCCTGATACAAACCGCTTAATTCCTAATGAAGATGACTATAGCTTGAACTTGGTCTTTGATGTTGCAGCTTTACGTCGTACAATGGAACGTGCACGTCTCTTATCAAATGCTACAGCAAATGGCACAGTCAAACTTACAGTATCAGGAGACTCAGTCATTACAACAGCTAATTCACCTGAGGTTGGGAGTGTTCATGAAGAGTTGACAGCGATTGAAAAAAATGGTGAAGATATTGCAATCAGCTTTAACCCACAATATCTGATTGATGCGCTTCGTGTCATAAAAGAACCAGAAGTTCGTATCCGTTTCATTTCAAATGTCCGTCCTTTTACACTTCTTCCTAAGAATGATACAGACAGTTTCGTACAGCTTATTACACCTGTCAGAACAAACTAAAAAATGTTAGAATAGACTTAACGAAAGTGAGGTCTATTTTTTTATGGAAATCATTTATACTGAAATTACACAAGATTTGACAGCGTTTCTTCTTGGGCGAGCAAAAAAAGCATTAAGAGAAGGAAAAAAAGTTTATTATATTGTTCCATCTTCAATGTCTTTTGAAAAGGAGAAAGAAATATTAGAACGTATTTCTTCAGGGGAAGATACCGCAGTTTTTGACTTACTGGTTACGAGATTTAAGCAACTTCCCTATTATTTTGATCGAAAAGATATAACGTTGCAAGGGAAAGTAGAACTCACTCAATCAGGATTGAGTATGCTTTTTCGAAAAGTCTTGAAGTCTTTTTCTAAAGAAGAGTTACCTTTTTATTACAGTTTACAGAATTCGCCAGCTTTTCTAGAAATGCTGGTTAATTTACGTGCAGAGTTAATTACAGCAAATTTGACCTTTGAAGATTTGCCTAAAAGCCCTAAAAACGCAGAATTATCTGCCATTTTGCATCGCTTTGAGGAGGAATTAAAGGCTTCTTATGCTAATTTTTCAGAGTTCCAAGATTTCACTCAAAATATAAGAGAGGGAAAGTTTACTCAAGATTTACAAAATGCAGTGCTTATAATTGACGGTTATACTCGATTCAATGCTGAGGAAGAAAGCTTTATTTCTGCTATTCAAGAAGAAGTTTCAGAAATAATAATCGGGACATATGCCAGTGAAGTTGACTACAAGTTGACAGACTTTTCCTTGTCAGTTTACAAAAATTCCTTAGAAATGCTTGAACGATTTCAAAACAAATTCTCGGCTAAAATAAAGTATATGTACAAACCAAAAGCAGAGACAGTTTATGATAAACTGACAGATTTGCTAAAAATGGAAACAAATTTTCTCCAGGACAATGTGAAAATTGAGTTGGATAGTCAAGATAAACGTCATTTTGAAATTTGGGAAGCTGAAAATCAGATGGCAGAGATAGAGGCTGTTGCAAAAGAGATTCGTCAGAAAATCACCAGAGGTGCCTCGTTTAAAGACTTTACAGTATTGGTAGGTGATGTTGATACATATGCTATACCTCTTCAAGAAACTTTTGAACTTTACGAGATTCCTTTTTTCTATGCCCAAGAAGAATCTATGAGTCAGCATCCCTTGATTATTTTTTTAGAGAGTCTTTATGCGATTAAAAAGAATAACTATCGGACTAATGATGTGGTCAATTTGCTAAAGAGCAATATTTACAGAGATGTAAACTTTGATCAAGAGAGCTTAGATTATTTTGAATACTATGTCAATAAATATAAAATTCGAGGAAAAAAGAAGTTTGTCAATTCTTTTGATGCGAGTGAATTTTTAGAAAGAGATAAAGTTGAGGCTTTGAGAGAAACACTTTTTGGAGAGCACTCGGCTTTGCAAGTATTTTTAAAAGGTAATTCAGAAAAAACAGGTAATGCATGGCTTAACAGTTTTCAAAACTTTCTCCAAAAAGGGCATGTTTTAGAAAATATGAACAGTCTTTACAATCAAGCAGAGCATGAAAATAATCATGGATTGGCGGACAAGCACGAGCAAGTTTGGAAGTTACTCTTGTCTAACCTAATGGAGTTTAAGTCTATTTTTTCTGAGCAAAAGATGAAAGTTTTAGAGTTTCTAGACTTGATTTTATCTGGTTTAAAAAATGCCAAATATCGTCAAATTCCAGCAAATGTTGATGTTGTAAATGTTAAAGACTATGAGCTTGTCGAAGCAAGGACCAATAAATATATA
The DNA here is from genome assembly GCF_016758115.1 of Lactococcus garvieae. GTDB lineage: Bacteria > Bacillota > Bacilli > Lactobacillales > Streptococcaceae > Lactococcus > Lactococcus muris. Next base: position 67,294 of record NZ_WIVG01000006.1, on the reverse strand, counting down.
TATGCTATAGGTTTAAGCTTGACCAACTTTCCAAAAGTAAAGCAAAATTCTAGTCTACTTTCCGATGAAGAACGTGCTTCCATCAATCAGAATGTATCTCATGATGATTTTCGCTTTATTGAACAGCTAAATGTGACAAACTCTAGTAAGAATACTTTTACAAGTCTTTCCTTAATTAATGCTGCCACGGATAAACTTGTTCTTTCAACGCCACAAATTTATGCCAATGTTCAAGACGAAATTTCGCCCCTATTACAGTTATTTATTAAACATACAAAAGCGGGAGAAAATATCAAGCGTGAGATTTCTTCGGTTAATCTTTTAGAAACTGTGGAACATATAGGTAATAAACGTTCTTTGATTTCAAACATTGGTAAAATTGAGCACTTGCTTGCCCAAGAGGAAGAAAAAGTAGAAAATGATAAACGCAACTTTTGGTCAAGCTTATTTCGAATTCTAGTTAAAGAAAGTTCAGATTTTCAAAGTCTGATTCACAACCTAGATCAAGATATAGCTCCTGTAGCCTTAGCAGCAGATACTGTAAAAGAAGTTTACAGTGATGAAATCTATGCCTCTGTCAGCAGTTTTGAACGTTTTTATAATTGTGAGTATCAGTATTTTTTAGAAAAAACTTTAAATCTTGAAATTTTTGAAAATATTGATTTAAATTCGAAAGTAGTTGGAAATTTCTTTCACGAAGTTTTTGAAAAACTTTTATTAAGTCCAAGTTTGACAAGTGAAAATTTCGATCAGCATTTAGAAAGAGTTTTACAGGAAGTTGACAATAATTATGCGCGCTACTTTACACAAGATGCTACTGCGCAATTTACTTGGGCAAATCTGGGAGAAATTGTAAAGCAGACAGCAGTTATTTTGAAAAAAGGCTTAGATAATAGCCAGATAAAAACCTTAGCAACTGAGAGTGCTTTTGGTTTCCCACATAGTGAACTGGGTGAGTTTACTATAGATAAAATTAGTCTTCGAGGGAGAATTGACCGAATAGATCAATTTTTTGAGAATAGTGTGGGAGCCGTTGATTACAAATCAAGTCAGCATAAATTTGATTTGGTTTCTGCCTATGATGGAACAAGTTTACAATTTCTTACCTATCTCGATGTCCTAAAACAGACGGCTGAAAATCAAAAATTATGGGGAGCGCTTTATCTGCAATTAAAAAATGAGAGTATCAATCTTTCAGATGTGAATTCTTTAGGTGAAATCGCGGCCTTATTATCTAAAAATATGCGCTATGAGGGACTTATTCTTGAGGAGTATAGGGATAAGATAAGTGAGGAAATCAATCTTGTAAATATCAATCGAAATAATGTTTATAGTGAGAGAGAATTTGAAAGTTTGCTTGAACTTAATAAAAAACATTATATTAGAGCTGGACAACGTATTCGTGTAGGTGAAATTGCTATCAATCCTGTGATGACTAAGGAAGGAATTGATAAGACAGGTAATGTACATGGTTGTCGATATTGTCCTTTGAAGTCCATCTGTCGTTTTGAGGCTAATAGACATATGAAAGACTATACACGTGAGGTAGGTCAAAAAAGTCGAAAAGAAATTCTTGATGAATTGAAAGGAGAAAAAGCTAATGACTGATGTGAAATTGACAGCAGAACAGCAAGAAGCTATATATAGTCAAGGTCATAATATACTTGTGTCAGCAAGTGCTGGCTCTGGTAAAACTTTTGTCATGGCTAATCGTATTGTTGAAAAGGTAAAAAGCGGAATTGCTATAGAAAGCTTATTTATTTCTACTTTCACTAGAAAGGCAGCAACTGAACTGCGAATACGTCTAGAAAAAGATTTGAAAAAGGCCAGTCATAAAACTCAAGATGTAGTTGAAAAACAGAGGATAAAAACAGCCTTACAAGATTTAGCTCACGCAGATATTGGAACAATGGATAGCTTTACTCAAAAGCTATTACGCACGCACTTTAATCGTGTTAATGTAGATCCTAATTTTAGGATTTTAGCAGATCAAACAGAAAGTGATCTTCTAAAGCAAGAGGTTTTTGAAGACCTTGTTGAACAATACCTTTCGGAGAGTTCTGGGATTGAAAAAAGAGCCAAAATACCTAAAAAAACATTTGAAAAATTGGTTAAAAATTTCTCAAAAGATAGGAATATCAAGGGTTTTCAAGATGTAGTTTATACGGTTTATAAATTTGCTTCAGCAACAGAAAATCCGGAAAAATGGTTAAAAAATGATTTTCTCAAAGGATTTGATTTATACCAAAAATTTTCCGATATCCCCGAAAAATTTGCACACGATGTAATGTGTAAATTGGAGGAATTTCTTCTCTTTTTAGAGAAAGCTTTAGAGGAAAAAAATCTGACGGCTAAAACTTTAGAGAAAGCACAGATTGTTTTGGATAATCGAGAGTATTTGATTGAAAGTTTAAGAGTTAGTGATTATGAACAATTTGCAGAAGTTTTTAAATCACTAGACTTTTCTCGGTGGTCTCTTAAAAAGGATGAAATTTTATCAGAAGTTTTTAAAACAGTAATTGGAACAAAGAGTAATCCAGGCTTAGTTCGTGAATTTTTAGAAAAAATCAAGCATTTGTCAACGATTGAAAAATATCAGCCTGAAGCAAAAAATTTGGCTGAAAATCTACAAAAATTTGTTCTTTATTTTTATCAGTCTTATTTGGATAAAAAATATTCGGAAAATGCTTTTGAATATTCGGATATTGCACACTTTGCAATTAAAATTTTGGAAGAAAATACAGATGTAGCAATGGAATATCGTGCCAAGTACAGCGAGATAATGATTGATGAGTATCAAGATACTAGTCATGTTCAAGAAGCGATGTTAAGATTACTAAGTAAAAACGGAGATGGATCAGACAATCTATTCATGGTTGGCGATATAAAGCAGTCTATCTATGGTTTTCGTTTAGCTGATCCGAGCCTTTTTCTAAAAAAATATCATGCTTATGCTAGGGAAGATAATCCTCATCAACTTATACGTTTGAAGGAAAATTTTAGGTCTCGTGGAGAGGTTCTTGAATTCACAAATGAAGTTTTTAGACATTTGATGAATGAAGAAATTGGTGAAATGATCTATGGTAAGGAAGAAGAGCTCATTCAAGGAAATCTGGTAGATTACCCAGAGAAACTTGAAAAAAATTATTACCCAGAGCTCCTTCTTTATGAGGAAGATTCAACTGAAGATGAAAGAGATCAAATCAGTGATGGTGAAATTAAGATTGTTGCTCAACAAATTAAAAATTTAATGGCTTCAGATGCAAAGTTGAACTATAAAGATATTGCTTTGTTGGTACGTTCAAAGTCCCAAAATAACAAAATAGAAGATATTCTTAGAGATTACGATATTCCGGTTGTACTTGATGAGGGGCGAGTTGATTTTCTAAAATCACTTGAAGTAATATTGATTTTGGATGTTTTGCGTGCGGTTGATAATCCACTCTATGATATTCCTTTGGTTGCAACATTGCGTTCACCTATGTTTAATTTTACAGAGGATGAGCTTACCCGAATAAGTCTTAATGCTGGTTCTGATACACGATTTTGGAAAAAGTTACAGATGTCAGATGGGAAAATGATAACACCTGTTCTTAAAGAAAAAATCACTCAGTTTTTGAATAAGTTTACATCATGGCGTAAACTTGTAAACGAGGTTCCGATTCATGAGTTGCTTTGGAAAATTTATACGGAAACCTACTATCTTGACTATGTTGGTGCACTTCCAAATGGCGAGATGCGTCAAGCAAATCTTCAAGCCTTGTCAACACGTGCAGAATTGTATGAGAAATCAGGTTATAAGGGCCTTTTTAGATTCATAAAAATGATTGATAAATTTATGGAACAAAATAATGATCTTGCTTCTGTAAATATCAAGTTGCCTCAAAATGCTGTAAGAGTAATGACATTTCATAAGTCAAAAGGATTGGAGTTTGATGTTGTTTTCTTGATGAATTTACAAACCAAGTTTAATCAAAGAGATTTAAAAGAATCTGTAATATTGACACGTGAAAATGGCTTGGGGATGAAATATACAGCAGATTTAAAAAAGGAAGAGGCTGTTGAAACGGACTTTCCTTATGCTTTAGTCAAGATGGATACACTGCCTTATCTTGTGAATAAGGAGTTGAAACGAAATGCGACACTGTCTGAAGAGATGCGTGTATTGTATGTCGCATTTACGCGTGCAAAGAAAAAACTTTACATGGTGGGGAAAATCAAGGAGAAAGAATTAGAAAAATATACGGATATACATCTGGAAAATGGTATTCTTCCAGACAAATATCGTCGGTCAGCAACTGGCTACCAACATTGGCTTTTGGCGCTTCAAACAGCCCATTCTTTACCGATGATTATTAAAATAAATACTTCTTCTGATTTACAGGATGCCAATAAAAAGTTTACAGTACGTCCCAACTTTAAAAAATTAGCAGAAGACTCAAAAAAATTTGACAGAATAATGGACACTATTGATGAAGTAAAACAGGCGCGTGCAGTAATGGATTATGAATATCCAAAAGAGGCAGCAACACAATTGTCTAGTATTCAAACACCAAGTCAAGTGAAAAAGAAAAGCTATGAAAAGCAATTGGAACTTGGTAATGTTTTGCCTACAAGTGAGTACGTGCGTGTGAAACAACTTGAATTGTTGGATCTTGGCCAACATAAAATTACTGCAGCAGAAATTGGTTCGGCTACACATAGTTTTATGCAACGTGCAGATTTTTCAAGACCAAATTTGTTTGACTTCCAACAAACACTGGATCAAATGGAACTTCATGATGAAGTGAAAAATAAAATTGATTTACCCAAAATCCTGACTTTATTTGATACAGATTTTGGTAAAGTGCTGGTTGATAACGTGGAGCGTACAATCAAGGAAGCCCCTTTTTCTATGTTGAAAACAGATGAAGTTGCACAAGAACAATATATTGTTCGAGGAATATGTGATGGCTTTATCAAATTTGAAGATAAGATTATCTTGTTTGACTATAAGACAGATTATTTCCGCAGTAATGACCAAATTGCTGAAATCAAGAAGAATTATGAAGTTCAGATGGAACTTTATGCAGATGCTTTAAGAAAGGCGTATGGTGTCAATCAAGTTGACAAGTATTTGATTTTATTAGGTGGTCCTCGAAAAGTCGTTGTAGAAAGGATTTAGGAATGTTAAATTATGACTTAGGCTCAATTGTTGAAATGAAAAAACCTCATGCCTGTACAATAAAAGCAACAGGGAAAAAAGCGAACAGTTGGGAAATTATTCGCATGGGCGCAGATATCAAAATCCGATGTACGAATTGTGAACACATAGTTATGATGAAGCGTAATGATTTTAATAAAAAAATAAAAAAGGTTGTGACAAAGTAGTCACAATCTTTTTGTTCAGTTTTATCTAAAGAAGCTGATAGAATATGCTTTTTTGTCTTTTTTCGTGATTTACGGTATAATTGGATGACTATAAAATTTGACGGAGAAATGAATAAACATGGCTTTAACAGCAGGTATTGTCGGCCTTCCTAATGTCGGAAAATCTACTCTTTTTAATGCAATTACAAAAGCGGGTGCTGAAGCAGCAAACTATCCTTTTGCCACCATCGAACCTAATGTAGGTATGGTTGAAGTTCCCGATGAACGCTTGACTAAAATCACAGAATTAATCAAACCTAAAAAAACTGTACCTACAACTTTTGAATTTACAGATATTGCAGGTATTGTAAAAGGTGCCTCTAAAGGTGAAGGTTTAGGAAATAAGTTCCTGGCTAACATTCGCGAAGTTGATGCAATCGTACACGTGGTCCGTGCTTTTGATGATGAAAATGTCATGCGTGAGAATAACCGTGAGGATTCTTTTGTTGACCCATTGGCAGATATCGAAACAATTAATTTAGAGTTGATTTTGGCCGATTTGGAGTCAGTAAACAAGCGCTATGCGCGTGTTGAAAAGGTTGCGCGTACAGTTAAGGACAAGGATGCAATTGCAGAATTCAATGTTTTGTCTAAAATCAAGCCTGTTTTGGAAGAGGGAAAATCTGCGCGAACAGTAGAATTTGATGAAGATGAGCAAAAAATTGTGAAGCAACTTTTCTTGCTGACGACAAAACCTGTCCTTTACGTCGCTAATGTAGGTGAAGATGAAGTAAGTGCTCCAGATGACATTGAGTATGTAAAACAAATTCGTGAATTTGCAGCGACTGAAAATGCAGAAGTTGTCGTTATTTCAGTGCGTGCTGAAGAAGAGATTGCAGAACTTGACGATGAGGACAAAGCAGAGTTTCTTGAAGCACTTGGTTTAGAAGAATCTGGTGTTGATAAATTGACAAAAGCAGCTTATCACTTATTGGGGCTTGCAACATACTTTACAGCTGGTGAAAAAGAAGTGCGTGCTTGGACTTTCAAACGCGGCATGAAAGCTCCTCAACTGGCAGGAATCATTCATAGTGATTTTGAAAAAGGATTTATTCGTGCTGTAACCATGTCTTATGATGATTTAATGAAATATGGTAGTGAAAAGGCCGTTAAAGAAGCAGGTCGTTTACGTGAAGAGGGTAAAGAATATGTGGGACAAGATGGCGATATTATGGAATTCCGCTTTAACGTTTAGGGCTCTTCCCCAAGCTTTTAAATCTATAAGCCAAAAAGTTTTACAATAACTAAAAAGAGCTGATTTGTATAAATCAGCCTTTTGCTATTTTTTTGGAAAGAGGAGAAAAAATGACAAAAATGATTGTAGGGCTGGGAAATCCTGGCGACAAATATGAGAAAACAAAACATAACATGGGCTTTATGGCTGTTGATTTACTTGCAAAAGACTATGGTGTAAAGTTTAGTTTGGAAAAAATCTTTATGGCCGAAGTTGCTTCTACTTTTGTTAACGGTGAAAAAGTTTTTTTAGTAAAACCACAAACCTTTATGAATGAATCAGGACGCGCCATTCAGCCTTTACTCACTTACTATAATCTGGATCCAGCAGATTTGACAGTCATTGTTGACGATATGGACTCAGCTGTCGGACGCGTGAGACTACGTCAAAAAGGTTCTTCCGGTGGTCAACGAGGTATTAAATCAATAATCACTCATCTAGGGACAGAACAATTCAATCGAGTAAAAATTGGGATTGGACGTCCAGAACATGGAAAAACAGTAGTTGCACACGTCTTATCTAAATTTGATAAAGAAAATGTAGAAATTGCACAGGATGGCATAAATAAGGCTGTAGATGCAGTGAAATTCTATATTGAATCAAATGATTTTTCTCAAGCAATGAATAAATTTAACGGACAATGAAAATAAACGAATTTTTTGATCAAAACCATGATTTACAGTCATGGCAGAGAAGTTTTGCAAAAGCAGAGCGTACGCTTTTAACTGGTCTCTCCGGAACTGCCCAGGCGATGGTTATGGCAAATGCTTATGAGAATAATCCGGATAAGTACGTGATTGTCACTGATAATCAATACCACGCCAATGAACTTTATGATGAACTGACTCATCTTGTTGAAGATGAGAAGGTTTACCAATTTTTTTCAGATGACAATGTTTATGCTGAGTTTGCGATAGCAAGTAAAGACCGGACAGCATATCGTCTTGAAGCTCTAAATTTCCTTCTTGATGCACAGCAAACAGGCTTTTTAGTTGTTCCTTTCATGGCTTTACGTTCGATCTTGCCCCAGCCTGATAATTTCCAAGAAAACTATCTTCTTCTAGCTCAAGGCGATGAGTTTGACATGGAAAATCTCCTTGGGATTTTAGCCAGTGCAGGTTATGAGAAGACACAGCGTGTGATGATGCCCGGAGAGTTTTCACACCGTGGCGACATCGTGGATATTTACCCACTCGATGCAGCTCAGCCTTTAAGGCTAGAATTTTTTGGCGATGAAGTAGATATGATTCGTTCTTTCGATAGTGAAACACAACGCTCCCTCGAAAATATGGATCAGATAGAAATCTATCCAGCGAGCGACTTTATTTTAATGCCCTGGGAATTTGATCAAGGGGTGAAAAAATTAATTGCTCAACTAGAAAATGTATCAGATACTACAGCGCAATCTTATTTTGAAGAAGTGATTGCAGCAGCAGAAAATCATTACTATCATAAAGAGTTGCGCAAGTTTGCAGAATATTTTTATGAAAAACCTGCCTCTCTTTTAAATTATTTTCCGAAAAATATTCAAATTTTCATTGATGATTTTCAGAAAATTAACGAAGCAAACAATAAAACAGAACAAGAACTTGCAGAATTTATCGTTTCGGAAAAAAGTATGGGGCGCTCTTTTGAGGGGCAAAGCTATCTTTTGGATGTTATTTCTAAGTTACGTTCTCACAAACCAGCAAGTTTTTTCTCCAATTTTCAAAAAGGTTTAGGTAATATAAAGTTTGATGCTTTATATAATTTTAATCAACATTCGATGCAGCAGTTTTTTGGACAAATGGAACTTTTTTATACAGAAGTTGACAGGTTTGTAAAACAAGGGTTTACAGTTATCTTAGCTGTATCTTCAGAGAAACTACGCATGGAGCTTCAAAAATTAGATTTAGAGCTTCAGGTTGTATCTACTGAAGAAATTCAAAAAGGAAAAGTAAACCTTCTGAATTTAAGTCTTAATAATGGTTTTAATTTTATTGATGAGAAACTCGTTATTATTACCGAGTCAGAAATTTTTGGCAAAGCACGAAAGAAAAAAGCACGGCGCTTAAATATTACCAATGCGGAACGTCTAAAAGATTATAACGAGCTTGAAGTTGGCGATTACGTTGTCCATAAAAATCACGGGATTGGGAAATACTTAGGTATTCAAACCATAGAAGTATCAGGCATGCACCGCGATTACTTGACGATTCAATACCAAAATGGTGATACGATATCGGTTCCAGTAGACCATCTGAGTCTGTTAAGTAAATACTCGGCGGCAGAGGGAAAAACGCCCAAGATAAATAAGCTGAATGATGGACGTTGGCGTAGAACAATGTCTTCTGTAAGTAAGCAAGTTGAAGATATTTCTGAAGATTTAATCAAGCTTTATTCTGCGCGACAAGCTCTCAAAGGATATGCTTTTTCTCCTGATGATACAAATCAAGAAGAATTTGACAATGATTTTACTTATCCAGAAACTGCGGATCAGATACGTTCAATCAATGAAATAAAAAAAGACATGGAACTCGAACGGCCAATGGACAGACTCTTAGTAGGAGATGTGGGTTTTGGAAAAACAGAAGTTGCTATGCGAGCCGCCTTTAAAGCAATCAATGATAGTAAACAGGTGGCTGTGTTGGTACCAACCACCGTTTTAGCTGAACAGCATTTCAGTAACTTTATGGAACGCTTTGTAAACTTCGGTGTAAACATTGCTGTTCTGAGTCGTTTCCAAACCAAGTCACAGCAAAAGGAGATTTTAGATAAGTTAAAGAAGGGGCGTGTGGACTTAATCATTGGTACCCACCGTCTTTTATCCAAGGATGTCGAATTTCTTGACTTGGGCTTAATGATTATTGATGAGGAACAGCGTTTTGGTGTCAAACATAAGGAACGCTTGAAAGAATTAAAAACACAGGTTGATGTGTTGACACTTACGGCAACACCTATACCAAGGACGCTACATATGTCCATGTTAGGTATTCGTGATTTATCCGTCATTGAAACGCCTCCAACAAACCGTTATCCTGTCCAAACATATGTAATGGAAACCAATTATGGTGTTGTTCGTGATGCTATATTGAGGGAAATTTCACGTGGAGGGCAGGTTTACTATGTTCACAATCGTGTTGACAGTATTGAGCAAAAAGTTTCACAACTTGAAGAACTTATTCCTGAAGCAAGAATTGGATTTATTCATGGTCAGATGACAGAGATTCAACTGGAAAATACCTTGATGGATTTTATCAATGCTGAGTATGACGTTTTAGTTACGACAACGATTATTGAAACTGGAGTTGACATTCCGAATGCCAACACACTTTTTATTGAAAATGCGGATATGATGGGTTTGTCGCAACTCTATCAATTGCGTGGACGGGTTGGACGAAGCAGTCGGGTATCCTATGCTTATCTTATGTACAAACCAGAAAAGATTTTATCTGAGGTTTCAGAGAAGCGTTTAGAGGCTATAAAAGGTTTCACTGAACTTGGTTCAGGTTTTAAAATTGCCATGCGTGATCTTTCAATTCGAGGTGCAGGAAATTTACTTGGTGCAGAACAATCTGGATTTATTGACTCAGTTGGATTTGAACTTTATTCGCAACTTCTTGAAGAAGCTGTCCATAAACGTATGGGGGGAGATAAAGTTAAAGTGAAGACCAACGCAGAGATAATGCTAGGATTAGATGCCTTTATTCCAAGCTATTATATTAGAGATGAACGCCAAAAAATTGAGATTTATAAGCGTATTCGTCAAATAGATAGTCGCCAAAGCTATGAAGAACTTCAAGATGAAATGATTGATCGATTTGGTGAGTATCCAGATGAAGTTGCTTATCTTTTGGAGATTGGTTTGCTAAAAACATTTGCCGATAACGCTTTGGTGGAAAAAATTGAAAAGAATAAAACGATGCTTATTCTAAGCATGGCTAAATCAGCCAATACAATGTACATTCCTCAGGAATACTTTGAAGCTTTAGCTGAAACAGCTTTAAAAGCAAGTGTAGGTGAGAAGTCGGGGCAGATGACTTTCCGATTCAAAATTGATAATCGAAAGGATGTTGTGTTACTCCGCGAAATCATGAATTTTACAGAGAAGCTCTCTGCCCTGAGAGACAAGCACGAAAAGGAGTAGCGTTTCATATGAAACGGGCTTCTTTTTTATAGAAAAAGCGTCTTATTTCAAAGATTTAGGCTTTTATCAGAAATATTTTCAACTGATTTTCCAAAAGACTTGAAGTATGTTATAATAACCACTATGAGATTAGATAAATTTTTAAAAGTTTCTCGTCTGATAAAGCGCCGTCCTGTAGCTAAAGAGGTTGCGGATAAGGGCCGTATTAAAATCAATGGAAAAATAGCGAAATCTTCAAGTGATGTTAAGTTTGGTGATCTTATTGAAATTCGTTTTGGGAATAAGATTGTAGAAGTGAGTGTCTTGGAACTTAAAGAATTCACGCGTAAAGAAGATGCGGATAAAATGTACAAAATCCTTAGTGAAACGAGAGTCACGGCTGAAACTGAACTTTAATTTATACATATATTTTTCGGAGGAAAAATGGACAAGAAAATTATTCATTTGAAAAATGATTATAATAAGTCAAAAAGAATGGAAGAAGTCTCGCACCCCCTGCCTAAACGCAAACATTTAGGTATTATTTTGATTGGTGCTATGTTATTATTCAGCTTGGCAACCATTAGTGTGGTTCAATCTTATCAAAATTTGCAAAAACAAATTGAGATGGAGGCACAAGCTGAGCAAAAAAATGCGGCATTGGATCATGAACTTGCACTTAAAAGCTCAGACATGAACAAGCTTAAGGATTCATCATTTTTAGCAAAGTATGCGCGAGCAAAACTGGATAATTCACAAGCCAATGAGAAGGTTTTTAGTATTCCAGAAATGGTTAATGGTGGGATAGAACCTTGATTGGAAAAGTGAAATCAATCAGTAAATTTGGGCTTTTTGTCCTTTTTTCTGACAAAAAAATAGGCCTTTTACGATGGTCGAACATACCAAGAAGACAGGGTAAATACAAGGTAGGCGATCTTATAGGTGTAGAGATTTTGCAGGCGCGAGAAGATGGAAAATATGAACTTAAATTCATCGAAAAAGACTTTGAAGAGAGTTTTGGTCACTTTTTAGGAGAAGTTACAGATCGTCTCAAATCTTTGAAAACAAAAAATGAGTTTCTTAAAAGATTATAATTGCAGAAGGCGACAACTAGCCGAGAAACGTACATATATTGTACATGTAGGGAAGTTTCATTGATTTTGTTTCTTACTTAGGGGAGAGGCTCCGTGCTTCTTTCATATCCTCTTCTACAAAAATATGGAAGACTTAGATTTACAAAAGTAAGTGACGTATAAGATGATTGATAGGGTTATAGAGAATGCAAAAGTTGAAAAATAAATTTAACTTAGCTGTTTGGTTGGTGATGATTGTGATGATTATCCCAGCCTTTTTTGTCTTACCCCAAAAAAGTAAAGAGGGAAGTGCAGAGGCAAAAGTTAAAGAAGTAAAACAAAATCAAAGTTCTTATCATACTGAGATACCTTCTCGTGCCGTTACTTTAACCACAATCCCTGTTTACAAAGATGAAAATTTACAGCAAAAATCAGGTGAGCTCCCCGAGCAGAAACAACTGGATATTATCAAACTAAAAAATAATGTATTTGAACTGGCCAATCATACATATATCAAAGCAGATACAAAGAATATAGTTTCAGATACACTTTTGTCAAAACAGATAAAGAAGACAACGGTTTATACTGCTCAACGTTCAGAAGTTTATTATAATCCTTTTACAACATATGACAAAGAAGTTTACACAACTCTTCCTAAAGGGCAGCAGTTTAGTACAAATCAGATTGCAGAGACATATTGGGGAACCTATTATGAAGTGAACTTCAATGGCGGACAAACAGGATGGATTAATTCGGAAAATATAAATCTAGAAAACCCAAAGATGCTTCAAGTACAAGACATGTTGCGCAAAAAATACAATGATTCAAAGTATTCTATTTATGTCAAACAATTGGATGATTCGTTTACAGTGGGTGTAAACCAAGATAAAAAAATGTACGCAGCAAGTTTATCAAAGCTTCCTATTCTTTATTGGACACAAAAGCGTTTAAATGAGGGGAAAGCAGCTTTAAATGATAATTTGCAGTACAATACGGCGATCAACACCTTTAAAGGTTCCTTTGAGGCAGGAGGTACCGGTATTTTACCGGTCATTGCTAATAACGCTAACTATTCATTATCTGAAATTATTGACCGTACAGCTAAAAACTCTGATAATGTCGGGAGTAATCTCTTGGCTTATTATGAGACAGGACAATTTTCTCCAGCATTTCGAAGTGGAATTGAAAGTATTGCAGGACAAGCATGGGATCCTGTTGAACGTGAAGCCTCTGCGGAAATGGTCGGAAGAATACTGGAAGCACTTTATAAGGAAGGCGGTTATTCTTTCAATGCTTTATTTGGCACTCAGTTTGATGATACAAAAATTCAGGCTGGAGTTCCTAAGAATGTTCGTGTGGCGCATAAAATAGGAGCAGCTGATGCCTATAATCACGATGCAGCGATTATCTTTTCGAGTGAACCTTATATTTTAGTGGTTGAAACGAAAGGGGGAAGTGATGATGTCATTTCACAAATTTCAAAAGACGTTTATGAGGTGTTAAAATGAATGAATTTTTGAAACTTGTTCAAAAAAAGGAATTTTTCAAACATCATACACGCGTTCTGATTGCTTTGTCCGGCGGTAAAGATTCGATGACTCTTTTTAACTGGCTCTATGAATATCAGAAAGAACTAGAAATAGAACTGTTTACAGCTCATGTAAACTATGGTTTACGGGATATAGCGGATTGGGAGGAAAAAGAGTTAAGACAAAAAATGCAAGCATTGGGTATTGAACTTGAAGTTGCGCATTATACAGAAGAACATTTTAGTGAAGAAGCAGGGCGTATCATGCGCTATGACTTCTTTAAAAAAGTGATGGAAGATAAAAAGTGTACTGCCTTAGTCACGGCTCATCATAAGGGAGATCAAGTTGAAACGATTTTGATGCGGCAAATTACTGGAAGACGTTTACGACATTTGACAGGCATTCCAGAACGGCAAGTTTTTGGCACTGGTGAGCTAATCCGCCCTCTTCTGACTTTTGATAAGACAGCTCTTGATGCTGAGGTATATTTTGAAGATGTGACGAACGCTGGTAATGATTATCTACGTAATCGCTTGCGTAATCAATATATACCAGCTTTAACGTCTGAAAATCCAAAGTTTTCAGATGCTGTTATAGACATGTCCAAAGAGATATCCCTAGCCCTTTCAGTTATCAAAGAGAAGATAATAGATTTAGAGATTATTCATGATGAAATAGAAACTCAAATTTTTCTACAACAATCAAAAGCGCTTCGGTATTTTATTTTACAAGAATATTTGGAAAAATTTCCAGAATTACAGGTATCTAAACCTCAATTTGAAGAGCTTTTATGGCTTATCGAAAGACCACAACAATATCGTTCAGAAATGTCAAAAGATTATCTTTTTGTGAAAGATGAAAAAAATTTCATGATTCGTCCTAAGGCTATTTTCAAAGAAAAAGAGCTTGATATACGGGAAGATGATCCCAAAGATTCCACTTTTATGCGGGTAGATATCCCTCTGACGGGAGAAGTTAAGATACGTAAACGCCAGCCGGGAGATTATATTTTTATCAATGGGCATCATAAGAAACTTAGAAAATTTTTTATTGATCAACATGTTGCATTAGAAAAACGTGAAAACTTATTAATCCTAGTTGAAGACGATATATATGCAATCACTGATTTAACAATTTCAGATTTGAGTAAAGCCCTTAAAAATGATAAAATGAAAAGGACGCTGTGGGTGAAACCCATCATAAGAGAGGATATTGATAATGCTTGAAAAAGACATAAAAAAAATACTCATTTCAGAAGAAGAAATCCAGAGCAAAACGCTTGAACTTGGAAAAATTCTTGCTGATGAATATAAAGACAAGAATCCATTGCTTCTCGGTATTTTACGTGGATCAGTACCGTTTCTTGCGGAATTAGTTAAGCGTATGGATATTCCATTAGAAATGGACTTCATGACAGTTTCAAGCTATCACGGGGGGACAGAATCGTCAGGAGAGGTGAAACTATTGCTTGATGTGGCAACTCCTGTTACAGGTCGCGAGATTATTATTGTTGAAGATATCATCGATACAGGGCGCACCTTGAAATATCTTAAAGAACTTCTTGAACACCGTGGAGCAACGGTGAAAATTGTTACTCTTTTAGATAAACCTGAAGGACGTGTTGTTGAAATTGATGCAGACTACACTGGTTTCACAATTCCAAATGAATTTGTTGTCGGTTTTGGTCTTGACTTTGATAACCACTACCGCAACCTTCCTTATGTAGGAGTTTTAAAGGAAGAAGTTTATAGCAAACAAAAAAACTCATACTAAAGTATGAAAAATGCTTATGGTAAAACTTACCAATAGAAAAAGATGCGTAAGTATGCTATAACTAAGAGATAAAAAATAAAAGGCAAAGAAGGAAATATGAACAATCCAAATCCTAACAACAATAAAAACGGAGGCTTTATTAAAAGCACTCTAGGTTGGGTCTTGCTTGTAATCGTCATCGTTTTCGGTATTAATGCTTTCTTTGGTGGCAATCAGTCAAATGTTGATAAAATCAGCTACAGTGCACTGATGAGTGACATCAAAGACGGCAATATAAAATCACTGAAAATGCAGCCTAGCGATAGTCTGTTTACAGTTTCTGGCGAATACAAAGATCCTAAAACTGTGGAAGGGAACAATAACTTCCCATTTTTACCAGGAAACACTTCCAAAGTGACAAATTTCCAAGCACTCATCATCCCAACAGACAGTATCATCAAGGATATACAATCGGCGGCAGATGAAAATGGAATTAAAGTCAATGTTATTGCAGCATCAACAAGCGGTATGTGGATCCAAATCCTTTCATACATCTTGCCAATGCTTCTCATGGTCGGCTTTTTCTGGTTGATGATGGGTGGCATGGGCTCACGTGGTGGTGGCGGTGCCGGCAACCCAATGAGCTTTGGTAAATCACGAGCTAAACAACAAGATGCTAAAACTTCAAAAGTTCGCTTTGCAGACGTTGCAGGATCAGAAGAAGAAAAACAAGAGCTTGTTGAAGTTGTTGATTTCCTCAAAAATCCTAAAAAATACCATGATCTTGGTGCACGTATCCCTGCTGGTGTCCTTTTAGAGGGTCCTCCAGGTACAGGTAAAACTTTGCTTGCAAAAGCTGTTGCTGGTGAGGCTGGCGTACCTTTCTATTCTATTTCTGGTTCCGACTTTGTCGAAATGTTCGTCGGTGTTGGTGCCAGCCGTGTACGTGACCTTTTTGAAAATGCGAAGAAAACAGCACCGTCAATCATCTTTATTGATGAGATTGATGCCGTTGGTCGTCAACGTGGCGCTGGTCTTGGTGGCGGAAATGATGAACGTGAACAAACACTTAATCAACTTTTGGTTGAGATGGATGGTTTCCAAGACAATGAAAATTCTGTTATCGTTATCGCAGCAACGAACCGTTCAGATGTTCTAGACCCAGCCTTGCTTCGTCCAGGTCGTTTTGACCGTAAAGTTCTTGTCGGGGCGCCTGATGTTAAAGGACGTGAGGCTGTTCTTCGTGTCCATGCAAAAAATAAACCACTTGACTCAAGTGTTGACCTAAAAGTTGTCGCTCAACAAACTCCTGGTTTCGTTGGTGCTGACCTTGAAAATGTCCTTAATGAGGCTGCTCTTGTGGCTGCTCGTCGTGACAAAAAAGTTATCGATGCATCAGATATTGATGAGGCACAAGACCGTGTTATTGCGGGACCAGCTAAGAAAGATAAGAAGATTTCCGAACGTGAACGCGAAATGGTGGCTTACCATGAAGCAGGACACACAATCGTTGGTCTAGTTCTTTCAAATGCTAATACGGTTCATAAAGTTACAATCGTTCCGCGTGGTCGTGCTGGTGGTTACATGATTGCTCTTCCTAAAGAAGACCAATTCCTCCTCTCCAAAGAAGACATGCAAGAAAATCTTGCTGGACTCATGGGAGGACGTGCAGCTGAACAAATTATCTTTAATACCATCACAACGGGTGCTTCAAATGACTTTGAACAAGCGACTCGTATCGCACGTGGTATGGTCACTCAATATGGTATGTCAGAAAAACTGGGCACAATCAGTTATGAAGGCAGTCAAGCTGTATTTATTGGTCGTGATTATGGACAAACGAAAACCTATTCTGAAGCAACAGCACAAGCTATTGATGAAGAAATTCGTGCAATCACTAAGGAAGCTTATGATAAAGCTGTCGAAATCATTGAAGCACATCGTGAGCAACATAAAGCCATTGCTCTTGCACTTCTTAAATATGAAACATTGGATGCTAAACAAATCATGTCTCTTTATAAGACAGGTAAAATGCCAGATGATGTTATCGAACATGAAAGTGAGCCTGTAGAAGCAAAATCATTCGAGGAAGTCCTTGAAGATGCGAATAAAGCTCAAGAAGAAGTTGAAAATAAAGAAGATAAAACAGTCGAATAAGGCTGTTTTTTTGACTAAAAATACAAATATTCACACGGAAATTTCATGGCTTATGAGAAATCGTTCATTTTCTAGAAAGACACTTGTAAATGAAAGCGTTCGAGGTAGCTGTCCTTTTCTGTACTCTTTGTAACGACAGTGTCATATTTCCCATCACAAATAGTGTTATATCAAGCTTTACCAGGGGATTATTATAACTTTTTAATAAGCTATGGAATTTCCGTGAAATATTCAAGTTTTTCTTTGACAAAAATAAAAAATATGATATACTAATATAGTTGTCACTTGACGTACTTTGTCTATTCACGAATTTAGAAGAAAATATTTTGAAAAAACATAGTTTATTCTTGACATATTTTCAAATTATTGTATAATAGAAAAGTACTGTTCGAGAGGACAGCGCAATAGTAAGATGGTCCGTTGGTCAAGGGGTTAAGACACCGCCTTTTCACGGCGGTAACACGGGTTCGAATCCCGTACGGACTATTTTTTTTGTGGAGGATTACCCAAGTCCGGCTGAAGGGAACGGTCTTGAAAACCGTCAGGCGGGTAAAACCGTGCGTGGGTTCGAATCCCACATCCTCCTTTTTACTATCGCGGGATGGAGCAGCTAGGTAGCTCGTCGGGCTCATAACCCGAAGGTCGTAGGTTCAAATCCTGCTCCCGCAATTTATGAATCACATTTGGCTCGGTAGCTCAGTTGGTAGAGCAATGGATTGAAGCTCCATGTGTCGGCGGTTCGATTCCGTCTCGCGCCATTTGCGGGTGTAGTTTAGTGGTAAAACCTCAGCCTTCCAAGCTGATGTTGTGAGTTCGATTCTCATCACCCGCTTTATTTTTTATGAGAATTCATAGAAAGTTTTTTAAATATAAGGGAGCATAGCTCAGTTGGTTAGAGCACTGTGTTGATAACGCAGGGGTCCGAGGTTCAAATCCTCGTGTTCCCATATTTGGTATTGATTGCATAGGAGATACACCTGTTCCCATGTCGAACACAGAAGTTAAGTCCTATAACGCCGGAAGTAGTTAGGGGTTGCCCCTTGTGAGATAAGGTAAATGCCAAGTATTGCGGATTAGCTCAGTTGGTAGTAGCGCATGACTGTTAATCATGATGTCGTCAGTTCGAGTCTGACATCCGCAGTTTGAGGACAATCTAAGGGTTGTCTTTTTTGTTTTGTTATAAAACTATGAAACCGCTAACTCTTTCACTTGAAAAAGAATGTAGAACATGTTAGTATATGTATATAGAAAAGCACTGGAATGTGCGAGCTTATTCATTTTTTTGACCGACTATATTTGTATTGCATAGGGGTTCAAGAGACATTCGATAGCGTTAAGACTCTGAATTGAGTAGGAGCAGCTGATTCGAAGCGAGAACACCCACCTGGCTTCTTGGCGGGTTCAATACTAGAGTAAGCATACGGCATTCAATCAGTGTTTTTTATTGTGGTTTTATCACAAGTTTGACCCGTCATAAAAAGAGATAATTCTTATCTGGCTTGAAAGCTCCTAGAAGCCTCATATGGGCTTTTTGCAGCGAGGATGAACAGTTTGATGTATAATAAATAATGAGGGGCTAAAACAGTCTAATATGGAGTTTCTTGCTATCATAAAAATAAATACCAGATTATGACGAATAAATATGTTTTCTGCAAAAAACTTTATAAAACGGTGATGAGGCTCAAAAATATTTTAGAAAATCATGCAGTTTTTTATTAAAAGATATACAAAAATTCTTGCATTTTTTGCTGAAAGTGCTATACTAGAAAAGTAAGTTGTTATACGTGAATAAGCCTCCTTAGCTCAGTTGGTAGAGCAGTAGACTCTTAATCTATGGGTCGCAGGTTCGAGCCCTGCAGGGGGCATATCAAAATAGCCTAGCCACTATGGTTAAGCTATTTATTTTTGTGCATTAGTAATTAAAATTTGTGTAGTCATTTCATGTTGCTTTATTTTTTTTAGCATTTCTTTTAGTTCATTCTTGTATGTATCAATGGTATTCTGAAATATTTTTGCGTCGCATATTTTTAGCAATGACTGCAATGCCTAGACCTTTTCTAAATTTATCTCATACGATTTTATTTTCTTGTATAGTTAAATCTTACTTGGATTTTCTAGCTTTTCTATTTATTTTATAACTCTCAACCATTGTCTTCTAAGCAATATCAATTATCAGATCACATTCTTCTTTGATAGAAGGATCATGTGTGACGATGAGGACAGTTTTTCCTTTTTTCACTTCGTCTTTTAATAAGTCAACGACTTTCTTTTTATTGTCTGGGTCAAGAGAACCGGTCGGCTCATCTGCTAAGATAAGTTTACTCTCTTTTAATAAAGCTCTGGCCAGTGCTACGCGCTGTTTTTCTCCACCAGAAAGATGATAAACTTTTGTATTTAGCGGACGATTAATCTGGACTTGTCTTAAAATGGTCTTCATCTTTCGACGTTTCTCTTTTTTAGAAAGTCTTACGTAGATCAAGGAGACATTTAAGTTTTTCTCGATACTCTCATCTTCGATTAGAGCAAAGTTTTGAAAGAGGTAAGAGATATGGTGACGGCGAAGTTTCAAAGCGCGTGAGCTGTTATATGCTGGCGCAAAGCCACTGTCAAAATAGTATTCGCCATCATCATAATCCTCAATTAGTCCGATAATATTTAAAAGAGTAGATTTTCCTGCTCCACTCGGACCATAAATCCCCACCATCTTCCCACTCGGGATTTCGAGGTGAAAGTTCTCGAATATTTTATGTCCCTTATAGCTTTTTTCAAGATTTTCAATTTTTATCATGTTATTCTCCCTTCAGTACATCCAGTAGTAAACCTTTTCTTCCAGATTTGACGTCGGATTGATTTTCGGATTATTTTAATAAGTGGCATTCTCCTAAAGGGGTGTCATTTTTATCCTGATGGGCTATCGTTCAATTCCCTTGACAAAACTATCCTGCAGATTTTACAATATAAGAATGAAGAGTGTTGAAACCCGCGGGCTTGTCCTGTATACTAAAAATTATCGTGAAAAGGACAAGTTGGTCAAGATTTTTACAGAGTCTTTTGGCAAACGCATGTTTTTTGTCAAAAATTTCGCGCATTCTAAGTATTCTAGTAGTCTTCAAAATTTTACTTCCTCTAATTTTACAGGGACAATCAATGATGTAGGTCTTTCTTTTCTTGATGATGTAGGTGAAACAGTCATGTACAAGCATATCAGCGAGGATATTTTTCTTAATGCTCATGCTTCCTATATCATTAGTTTGGCTGATGCAGCTATACCTGATAACCAATATGATCCAGCCTTATATGGTTTTTTGATTAAATGTTTGGATTTGCTGAACCAAGGATTTGATAAGGAAATTATTACGAATATTTTTGAGTTACAAGTTTTAAATCGTTTTGGGGTTAGTTTGAACTGTAAGGAATGTGCTTTTTGTCATACTCAGCAAGGTCCTTTTGATTATTCCTATAAGTTTAATGCTTGCCTTTGCAAAAATCATTTTGATGAGGATATGCGACGCTTGCAGCTGGATCCTAATGTTATTTACTTGGTTAACCTTTTTCAAGAAATATCTTTAGATCAGCTTGAAAAAATCTCTGTTAAGGAGGAGATGAAGCAGAAAATTCGTTTATTTATTGATGGACTCTATGATGAATATGTGGGGATTCATTTGAAATCTAAGAAATTTTTAGACAGTATGAAAGATTGGGCCGATGTTATGAAAAACGGACCTACATAAAAAAGCATCAATTCGATGCTTTTTTATGTACTTAGATATGTATAGGTAGACCATCAGCAATCTCAGCTGTATCCATAATCGCTTCACCAAGTGTTGGGTGAGGCTGGATAGTCAATGAAATATCTTTTGAAGTCAAGCCATTTTCGATTGCAAGAGCAAGACCTGAAATCAAGTCAGAAGCCCCAGGACCAACGATTTGTGCACCAATAACGGCACCTTCTTTATTGTCTGTGATCAAACGGATGAAACCTGTTGTATCGTCCATTGAGATAGCACGACCGTTAGCTGCAAATGGGAATTTGCTGATTTTAACTTGATCCATACGATCTTTTACAGATTCAGGTGTTTCACCTACAGTAGCTAACTCTGTTGTTGTATAAGCAACAGCAGGAAGAGCGATATGCAAGTCAACAGCGTCTTCTCCGCCAGCGATAGCAGCAGCAGCAATCTTGGCTTGGAAAGATGCCTTGTGTGCAAGCATTGGGCCAGGAACCACGTCACCGATAGCATAGATGTGTGGTACAGAGGTTTGGAATGAATCGTCGACTTCGATAAGTCCACGATCTGTGAGCTTAACGTCAGTATTGTTAAGACCTAACATGTCAGTATTTGGACGACGACCTACTGATACGAGCAAGTAGTCACCAGTAACTGTCTGTTCTTTACCATCTACTTCGAAAGTTAAAGTAACATCTGTATCTGTTTGAGTCGCAGATTTTGCCATAGCAGAAGTGAAGATTTCTGAACCAGCAGTTTTTACACGGTTAGCAATGATGTCTGACATTTCTTTATCAAAACCATTTAAGATGTGGTCTAAGCCTTCAACGATAGTGATTTTAGAACCCAACATACGGTAGGCCCCACCAAGTTCAGAACCGATAACACCACCACCAACGATGATAAGGTGTTTAGGAATTTCCTTAAGGTTAAGCGCACCTGTAGAGTCAATAATGCGTCCGCCGTAAGGGAAGCTTGGGATTTCAATTGGACGTGAACCTGTAGCAATAATTGCATTTTGGAAGTTCAAGAGTTGGAAACCGTCTTCTTGTTCTACGTTGATTGTTTCATTATCAATGAATTCAGCAGTTCCTTTAATCAACTCAATTTTATGCTTTTTCAGAAGCATTGCGATACCGCCAGTGAGTTGCTTCACAACTTTTTCATCTTTCCATGCTTGAGCAGCTGCCCAATCAAGATTTACTTCACCGTTAGAAAGTCCAAACGGACTTTTGCCTGCTTCTTGTTTAAGGGCGTCTTGATAGTGGTGACCCACATTAATCAAGGCTTTTGAAGGGATACAACCAATATTAAGGCAGACCCCACCTACGTTATCTTTTTCGATAACAACAACTTTTTTACCGAGTTCAGCCGCACGGATGGCCGCAACGTAACCGCCAGGGCCTGATCCGATGACAACTGTATCCACTTCAGTGGCTTGTGCACCAACAACCATAATTATTCTTTCCTCTTTTCTTCTTAAACTTCCATGAGCATGTAAGCTGGGTCAGCCAAAAGACTCTTAAGATAGTTCAATGAACCTTGTCCGAGCATACCATCGATGAGACGGTGGTCATAGCTTACAGAAAGCTTCATGTTTTGACCAACAGCTAATTCGCCTTCAGCATTAACAATAGGTTCTTTAACGATTGAACCAAGGCCGAGAATCATAACGTCAGATCCATTGATGATTGGTGTAAACCAAGTGCCGCGGGCAGAACCAATATTTGAGATTGTGATTGTTGAGCCACGCATTTGGTCTGGTTTGATAGAACCTGTACGTACCGCTTCAGCAAGTTCAGAAATTTCTTTAGCAATGGTAAAGATTGATTTCTTATCGGCATTTTTAATCACAGGCACATAAAGTCCGCTTGGCGCATTTACGGCGATACCGATGTTTACATCATTATGGTAAACGATATCTGTACCATCGATAGAAGCGTTAATTTCTGGGAATTTCTTAGCTGTAGCAGCCAAGGCTTTAGTCACGTAAGCAAGGTAAGTAAGTTTAACGTCTTGTTTAGCCGCAATTTCTTTGTACTCTTTACGGTGAGCAACAAGTTTAGAGACTTCCACTTGGTCAAAGTTAGTAACCGCAGGGATATTTGCATTTTGTGTACTCATCGCGTTTGAGATAGCTTTACGCGTTGGTGTCATTGGCTCACGACGATCGCCTTCGGCTGCTTGTACAGGGGCTGGAGCTGGTTTAGGAGCAACAGGTTTAGCTGCATCAGCCTTAGGAGCTGGTCTAGCTTCAGCGGAAGCTGCAGCTTTAGGAGCAGCTGCGCCAGAAGCAAAGGCTTTGACATCTGCCAAGGTTGTATGGCCATGACGACCTGTAGCTTGAACTTGAGTTAAATCAATACCGTGTTCACGCGCATAGTGACGTACAGATGGCATCGCAAGAACACGGCCGTCTGCAGTCGTACGTGTTGTAGCACCACCCTCAGTTTTAGGAGCAGAAGCTGCTGTATCGGCAGTTGCTGTTGGAGCTGCTTGCGGAGCTGATGTAGGGGCGGCTGTAGCACCATTACCGTTATATTCGATAAGTGGAGCGCCGACTTCAACAGTTGTTCCAGCCTCAACAAAGAGTTTTGTAACTTTACCAGAGTAAGGAGACAAGATTTCTTGCATCAATTTGTCGTTTTGCACTTCAGCCACAGGATCATCTTCTTTGACATCGTCTCCAACTTTTACAAGCCAGTTAGCGATGTCACCTTCGTGCATACCTTCACCGATATCAGGCATGGTAAAGATTTGAGTCTCACCTGAAGGAGCTTCAGAAGCAGCAGCGGGTGCTGCTGCAGTATCAGCTTCGCTTGAGCCATCTCCATCATATTCGATAAGCGGAGCACCCACTTCAACAGTTGTTCCAGCTTCAACGAAAAGTTTTGTTACCGTACCAGAGTAAGGAGACAAGATTTCTTGCATCAATTTGTCGTTTTGTACTTCAGCCACAGGATCATCTTCTTTAACGACATCTCCGACTTTTACAAGCCAGTTAGCGATATCGCCTTCATGCATGCCTTCGCCGATATCAGGCATTTTAAAAATTTCAGTCATAATTTACTACCTCTTTCACTTTGTTCACAATATCGTCTGCTTTAACTGCCCAGTCATTTTCGGCTTGAGCAAATGGGAAGATAGAATCTGGCCCAGCTACACGGCCGATAGGTGCTTTAAGTGACAGAACAAAGCGTTCTGAGATTTCCGCCATAACGTTAGCAGCAATACCCGCTGTACGTTGTGCTTCTTGAACGACAACAACACGTCCGGTTTTTTCTACTGTCTCACCGATTGATTTGATATCAAGAGGCGATACGGTACGCAAATCAAGAACTTCAGCGCTAATCCCTTCTTTTTCGAGTTGTTCAGCAGCCTTGATAGCCAGAGGAACTGTACCACCGTAAGCGATAATCGAAACATCTGAACCTTCTTTGGCAACGACTGCTTGATCCAAAGGTGTTGTATAGTAGCCTTCTGGAACTTCTCCTTTCATAGAACGGTAAAGGTGCAAGTTTTCGAGGTACATTACTGGATCATTGTTTTCAATGGAAGCCAAAAGGAGACCTTTAGCATCTGCTGGATTTGATGGCATAACGACACGAAGTCCAGGGATTTGAGCAAAGAGCCCTTCGATAGAGTCGGCGTGCATTTCAGGTGTTTTTGTACCGATACCATAAGGTGTACGGATAACAATTGGGTTATGACGTGTATTGTTGAAACGGTAACGTGTACGAGACATTTGTCCAGCAATAGAGTCAAAAACTTCATAAACAAATGTACCAAACTGGATTTCCATGATTGGACGGAAGCCTTGAGTTGAAAGACCAATTGCTAAACCACCGATGCCAGATTCAGCCAGTGGTGTA
The DNA here is from genome assembly GCF_016758115.1 of Lactococcus garvieae. Classification (GTDB taxonomy): domain Bacteria; phylum Bacillota; class Bacilli; order Lactobacillales; family Streptococcaceae; genus Lactococcus; species Lactococcus muris. The sequence goes on along the minus strand of NZ_WIVG01000006.1, from coordinate 42,435 downwards.
TTGAAGACACGGTCTTCACCATACTTTGCTTGGAGTCCGTCAGTTGCACGGAATACCCCACCATTTTGTCCAACGTCTTCACCGAAGATTAATGTATTTTCGTCACGTTCAAGCGCCAAGTCAAGCGCTTCTGTGATTGCTGCAATATAAGTTTTTACTGCCATGTTTACTTGCCCTCACTTTCAAATTTTGCAATTTGCTCAACCATTACTTGGCTAGGTACTTCAAGTGTATTTTTCAAGAAGCTTGATATTTTTTGTTTTTCAACATTATTTGCTTTCTTGATGTCTGCATCGATACGCGCATCAAGTTCCGCGATGTAAGCTTCTTCTTGAGCTTCGTCCCAGATACCTTTTTCAGTCAAGTAAGTGCGCATACGGAGCAATGGCTCTTTCGCCCACCAAGTATCAAGCCCCTCTTGGCTACGATAACGAAGTGGATCATCACCAGCTGTTGAGTGAGGTTCTAAGCGGTTAGTAAGAGCTTCAATAACGACGGGACCATTACCAGCGACAGCCCATGCGCGTGCTTCTTTAGCTGCTAAGTACATAGCAATCGCATCGTTACCATCGACAACGATAGATGGTGCACCAGCTGCCCAACCTTTAGCTGCCAAGTGAGGCGCCGCTGTTTGGAGTTCACGTGGTGTTGAAATTGCATAGCCATTATTTTGGATAAAGGCAACAAGTGGTGCTTTGTAAGCAGAAGCAAAGTTGATGCCTTCATAAGTGTCCCCTTGTGAAGAACCACCATCACCAGTGTAAACAAAGGCAACCGCATCTTTTTTACGTTTTTTCAGTCCCAATGCTACACCAGCCGCTTCGATATACTGCGCACCGATGATGATTTGTGGGAACCAAGATTTTATTTCAACGCCTTCGTCTGTTGTGTACTCATTACCGAGTTGGTGGCCACGAGACCAGAGAAGTCCTTTCCAAATTGGCCAACCCTTAGCGTAAATTTGTGGCAAATCACGGTAACCTGGGAAAAGCCAGTCTTCATCAGTGAACGCAAAAGCAGAAGCCATTTGAGAAGCTTCTTGACCTGCAGTAGGTCCGAAGAATCCCATGCGTCCTTGCTTGGCAAGCTTCATGCAACGGATGTCGATTTGACGGCTAAGCAGCATGTTTTTAAAGAGTTCTACTAGATCTTGATCTGAAAGATTGGCACGTTTGAGCCCTTCCTCATCAACGATTTTTCCGTTTTCGTCTAAGATTTGGAGTGTTGGAAATGCGCTGTCTTGTAATTCTAATTGTTTTTTGAAATCGAGGATTTTTGTGCTGTTTGACATAAATATCTCCCTTTCTTCTTCATTCTCGTTTTTTAAACTAATTCATCAGCCTTGAAAAGCTGTGAAAGTTCATTGTTTTCAATTGTTCCAAAATATTGTCCTTCTTTGTTCTTTTCTAGAACCTTAAGTACAGCATCTGGATTAAACGGAAGACCTATAAAGTCTTGTTTGATGTCACGCCAGTCGCGGACACCCAAGAAATCCCCCAAGAAATTAATATCAGTAATCAGACCATTATTGACATCAACTTGGATATCAATTGATCCACCAGTAAATTTGGCGTGGTTATTGAAACTGAACTTAGGACTTTCACCGTAATTCCAATCCCAAGTCGAAAATTGCTCATCACGTGCAGCTTTTATCCCCGCCAGCTGTTCATCATTCAGAACATATTCGCCATCCTTACCCTGATTGGTTAAGTAATATTTGAGTGCATCAATAAAAGTATCTAAATTCAAATCAGGTGCAAAGTCCTTGATGTTTCCGACACGTGCGCGTACAGATTTAGCAGCCTTAGAGACAAACTTTTCATCAGAGACATTGAGTGAACGAATCATTGCCTCCACGTCAGTATCCCAGAGCAAAGTACCATGATGCATAAGGTAACCACCGGCGTAACGCTGTGCATTACCAGAAACTTTCTTTCCAGCAATTTCAAGATCATTTCTTCCAGTAATTTCAGCTTCAATACCAAGAGAACGAAGCGCATCATACATGGGTTTCACGAATTGATGAAAGTTAACTTGGGCTGAACTGGCTACAGGGACAAAAAATGTAAAACAAATATTTCCCTCGTCATGATAGACAGCACCGCCACCAGATACGCGCCGTACAACTTGCACATCATGTTGATCAATATAATCTTGATTTATCTCAGCAAAAGTATTTTGGTTACGTCCGACGATAACAGCACGCTTGTTTTGCCAAAGGGCAAAAACAGGCTCCTCTGCCTTCAGATTATTTAATAACCAAGAATCCATCGCAATGTTGGTATAGGCATCCTGCCCGAGATAATTAATATATTGCATAGATTCTCCTTTCATTAGAAATATATGTCAAATGTATTTCCCATTTAACACATACAAACTCATTATATCCCTTGTGAAATAGAAAGTAAAGGAAAATGACTCCGCTATCATAAGCGACTATTGTACAATTTTATGATAAAGTTTGTGAATTTTTTCTGGATATAAAAAACATGCGTAGAGCATGTTTACAATGAGAGGAGTTTTATCTTACTTTTGACTGATTTTTCGAATTTTGAGCGCTTTTTCAGGAAAGTCTGTGAAAATTCCAGATATGTTATGCTGAAAAGCTGAGTACATGTCTTTTTCTGAATGAATTCCCCAAAGCCGAATCGGTTTACTGCCCGGTGCTAATAGTTTCTTATGTCTAAAAACATAATTTTTTTTCAAATGAAGGCTTGTGATAAAGCTTCCTACTACGGAGAGATCCACTCGTTGAAAAGTTTTTCCTGCAAGATAGGCGATTTCGTCTTTAATGCCTAGTGCGTGTAAGTTGCGAAGTGTGTTTACATTAAAAGAAGAGTAGATGACTTTAAAGGGAAAAGTTTGAGTGTTCATCAAAGTAAAGAGCTGTTTTTCAATACCAGGATAATTTATGATATCGGTCTTAATCTCTATGTTCAGATAACCTGCAAAGTTTTCCTTTAGCAGCAAATTCAGAACTTCTTCTAAAGTGGGTATTTTTTCTTTGTAGAAAGCCTTGTCAAACCAAGAGCCAGCATCGAGTTGTTTTAATTGGGCTAGGGTCATATCACAAACACGGCCTCTTCCAGAAGTTGTTCGATTAACTTTTTCGTCATGAATGACGACCAGATGATTATCTTTAGACAGGTGGACATCGAGTTCGATACCGTCTGAGTTTACATGCAGAGCTTCCTGAAAAGCTGCCAAAGTGTTTTCAGGTCGATTACATTTTGAACCTCTATGGGCAAAGATAAGACACGTGCCCTGAGGAGGAGAGTTTTTTTCAAAATTCACAGTTAAAACATCTGCCTTTCTAGCTATCATATTCTTCCTCAATAGCAGTGACAAAATCCCGCATAATTTTATCTCTCTTCTGGGCTAATTTTTTAGCATGCGCTGTATTCAATAAATCTTTGAGCAGAAAGAGCTTTTCGTAAAAATGATTGAGCGTTGTCCCTTCACTTTGATGATAGTTGCTTTTACTAGAAAAATGCTGAGGTTTTATGGTGGGATCATATAAGGTGCGACCTTTGGACCAGCCATATTCTAAAGTCCGCACAATGCCCCAAGCGCCCATCGCATCAATGCGGTCGGCATCTTGGACGATTTGACCATTGATGTCGAGTTCTTTTTTCTCTAAAAGATTGGCAGAATAACTCATATTATCAATGATGTAAAAGATTTTATCCTGTTTCTCTTTAGAAAAATCTAAGGAGGTTAAGAAGGATGCAACCTCTTGTTTTTGTTGGGCGACATCGGAGCAGATCTTTTCATCATAGGTATCGTGCAGGTAAGCAGCAGCAATAACTAAATCAGAATCTGCAAGGGGCTCCGTAGCAAGGATTTGTTTTGCGAGCTTGACAACACGGCTGACGTGATCAAAGCCATGTCCGTCATAGTTGTTCTCATGGATTTTTTTGGCAAAGGCAGCAATTTTTTCTTGAGTTGTCATAAGTTTTTGTGTTCTTTTATTTGGCATCAAAGTAGTTAAGGCCCATCGCTGATTTTACTTCAGATAAGGTATTTGCAGCAACAGCGCGTGCTTTTTCAGAGCCATTTTTAAGCATGTCATAAACAGCCCCCATGTCTTTAGCGAATTCGATGCGGCGTTCACGAATTGGAGAGAGTTCACGGTCGAGAATGTCTAATAAATAGCGTTTAGTTTTTACGTCTCCTAAGCCGCCCGCTTGATAATGCTCTTTCATCTCAGCGATAGTAGTAGCGTCTTCCTCACGTCCAAAGACATCAAGATAATGGAAGACCATATTGCCCTCAATTTTACCTGGATCCTCAACCTTGATATGGTCGGGATCTGTATACATGCTCATCACTTTCTTTTTAAGCGTATCCATATCATCAGCTAGATATATGCCATTACCAAGTGATTTAGACATTTTTGCATTCCCGTCAAGGCCAGGAAGACGTCCTGCCGATTCATTTTCTGGATAAAGTCCTTCAGGTTCAACCAAGACATCACAGTTGTATGCATTATTGAAAGAGCGTACAATTTCGCGACATTGTTCAATCATTGGTTTCTGGTCGTTCCCTACAGGAACCAGATTGGCTTTAAAGGCTGTAATATCTGCGGCTTGAGCGATAGGATAAACTAAGAAACCGGCAGGAATGGATTCGCCAAAGGCTTTTTGCGCAATTTCTGTTTTAACGGTAGGGTTACGTTCAAGTCGTGCTAGGGAAACCAAATTCATGTAATACATTGAAAGTTCAGCCAGTTCAGGAATTTGGGACTGGATAAAAATGGTTGATTTTTCTGGATCGAGACCAGCAGCCAAATAATCTAAAGCCACGTCTCCAACAGATTGGATAATTTTTTCAGGTTCCTTGGCATGGTCGGTGAGAGCTTGTTGGTCGGCAAGGAAAACAAACATGTTATATTTTCCTGTGTTTTGTAGTAGCACACGATTTTTAAGTGAGCCAACATAATGTCCGATATGGAGTTTGCCCGTAGGACGATCGCCAGTTAAGATTGTAGGTTTATTCATGATAGTTCTCTCCTTTTTGAGGTACAAATTTTTGTAACAAAAACGCCCGTAAAGCATTGTAAAAATACTTTACGGGCGTTATCACGCGGTACCACCGTAATTCGAAATTCTTTAAGAATTTCCTCGAGCTCGTCATAGAAACGAGTGCTTTGTTAACGGGAGCAGCCGTGATTTATATTGCTTAAAATCATTTTGTTATTATCAGCCCATTCACTTTTCTGAAAACACTGGCTTGCACTACCGCCAACTTCCTAAAGAATTCTTTGAAAAGTTACTCTTCTGATAGTTCAAATTCTACATTTATTTTCACATAATGTCAAATATGTCTGAGTACAATCTCTTGAAAAGGCCTTAATAAAATCCTATACTTGGGCTATAGGCTATCCAACTATTTATAATATGAAAAGGAGAAATATATGGCAAATGTATCCACAGCATCCGCACAATGGCAAGGGGATTTAGAAAATGGTTCAGGTACCATCAGTCTAGACTCTTCACAGGTATTTACTGATACGCCCTATAATTTTGAAGCGCGTGCAGAGCATTCAGCATCCATAACAACACCTGAAGAACTTCTGGGTGCAGCTCATGCCGCTTGTTTTAGCATGGCATTCTCATTGCTTTTAAGCGAAAAAGGTTACAAAGTCGATAACATTTACACCCAAGCAGATGTGACCTTTGCGGTAACAGCAGACGGTCCTGCAATTACAAAGATTCATCTGAAAAACCAATCGAAAATTGCTGGGATTTCTGATGACGAATTTCAAAAGTTAGCAAAAGAAATCGAAGCAACATGTCCGGTTTCTAAAGCTTTGGCTTCAGTTCCTATCGAGTTGGAGGCAGAATTACTCCCCTAGTTTAGAGTGACCAACTGCAGGTAAGATAGGAAACGGCAGATAAAAAAGGGGTTTTGCACCGCTGTCAGAGAGTTAGAAATATGTTGCAGACTGTCAATCAAGTGTTAACCTAATTTACAGTAAGTACTTCATAAAGAAGTGACAGATAAATTGTAATTGAAAGTACTAGTAATAGTGCTTTTTTATTTTTGTGTACAGAATTTAAGAGTATAAGGAGGCTTTTGGAGATAAAATCAGACTGTTTCCTTAATATTCATAAGAGGACTTCTCAATATTTTTTCGATATTTATAGTAGAATAGAGAGAGGAATTTCGCAAACCACACCATAAAAAAAGAAAAGTAAACTTTTTAAAGGTTTACGCCCTAGAGATGAGGGAGGTGCACGTATGCAAAAAATGAAAACAAACAAAAACGAAGTGCTTAAAGAGTTGGCACAGTTGAAGCGTGACGAGCTTTTTGAACGTTTAAACACGAGCTTTACGGGTTTGAACGCTGAACAGGCTGAGGAACGTTTAGACGAATATGGACCGAACGTGGTTGCGAGTCAGCAACCCATTCCCTGGTATATCATACTGCTTCATGCTTTTAAAAATCCTTTTGTTCTTGTCCTTGCTTTTTTAGCAGGTGTTTCGGCATTGACAGGAGATATGGAGGGGGCACTTTATATGTTGCTCATGATTACCGTATCTGCTGGTGTAAGTTTTGTGCAGGAATACAAATCACAAAAGGCTTCAATTGCTCTGCGTGAGATGATTGAGAACACTACAAATGTTAAGCGCGGAGCGGAGAGTTTTGAAATCCCCATGGATGAAGTTGTCCCAGGAGATATCATTCAGCTTCAAACGGGAGATATGATTCCAGCGGATGCTATTCTTCTCTCACACCGTGACCTCTTTATCAATCAAGCCTCTTTAACCGGTGAATCTTTCCCTGTGGAGAAGCGTTTACCCGAAGATTTAGATGAAGACGAGCAAATTGACTGGAAAGTAATCTCTGCGCTTGATGCGCCCAATGTTCTCTTTATGGGGACCGATGTCTTATCAGGAAATGGAGAGATTTTAATCGTTAAAACTGGTGCTTCAACTATGTTTGGCGATATTGCCAGTAAGGCAACTACTACAAAGGTTGAATCATCCTTTGATAAAGGTTTGAGCCGTGTGAGCCGCATGCTTTTGACCATGGTTGCTATCATGTTTCCTATCGTATTAATTTTGAACTGGGTAACTAAGGGAGATTTTGAAACATCATTCTTCTTTGCAATCGCTGTAGCTGTCGGTCTTACACCCGAAATGCTGCCAATGATTGTCAATGCCAACTTGGCTAAAGGCGCAGTAGCACTCAGTAAAGAAAAAGTTATTGTCAAAAATTTATCGGCTATTCAAAATCTCGGCTCAATGGATATCCTCTGTACAGACAAGACAGGTACGATTACAGAAGACCGTGTCGTCATGGTTGAATATGTAAACTCACGTGGCAATAAGGCAGATGAAGTATTAAATTCAGCCTTTATCAATTCTAACTTCCAAACTGGCTGGAAAAATCTGATGGACGTTGCTGTGATTGACTATTTCAAAAAACTAGGACGCGAATTGCCCGATGAAAATATTACAAAAGTTGATGAGATACCTTTTGATTTCTCACGCCGTCTTTTGTCTGTCGTTGTGAAAACTGACAATAAAAACTTGATGGTCACAAAAGGCGCAGTTGAGGAGATGCAAGCCATCTGTACGCATGTGATGGAAGACGGGAAACGTGTTGAAATTACGGAAGAGCGTTTAGCAGAGATGAAAGAAGTTAACCGTGAAATGAATATGCAAGGCATGCGTGTTCTCACCATTGCGGAGCGAATCATTTCAGATGAAGAACTCGAAGATTTTGATGCTGCCAGTGAGCGTGATATGACCCTTGTCGGTTTTATCGGTTTCCTTGATCCAGCCAAAGAATCTGCAGCAAAAGCAATCCATAGTTTACAAAATCACGGTGTAACTGTAAAAGTGTTGACAGGTGATAACGCCATTGTCGCGCAAAAGGTTTGTGAAGATGTTGGAATTCCAGTTGACCGTTATTGTATCGGAAGTGAGATTGATCTTATGGATGATGAGGAACTGTTCAACACGGCTATGGAAGTGCATCTTTTTGCAAAATTAAATCCAATGCAAAAAGCACGTATTATTGAGCTTATCCGTAAGGTTCATACTGTCGGCTTTATGGGAGATGGAATAAATGACGCCCCAAGTTTACGTGCGGCAGATATCGGGATTTCAGTTGACACTGCAGCCGACATCACTAAAGATGCCTCAAATATTATCCTACTCGAGAAAAGTTTACAGGTCTTGGAAACTGGTGTAACTGAAGGACGTAAAGTCTTTACAAACATGATGAAGTATATTCGTATCACTTTGTCTTCAAACTTTGGGAATGTCTTTTCTGTTTTGGTGGCCAGCGCCTTTTTGCCTTTCTTGCCCATGCTCAGTTTACAAATCTTAACTTTGAATCTGATTTATGACATGAGTCAACTTTCAATCCCTTGGGATAATGTTGACGAAGAAGACATTGCTCGTCCAGTGAAATGGCAGACCAAAGGCCTTGCTCGTTTTGCTTTTATTGTTGGACCTATCTCCTCCATCTTTGACATCATCACTTTCCTTGTATTGTGGTATGTCTTTGGCTTTAATACAGTTGCCCATGCTAACCTTTTCCAAGCAGGTTGGTTCGCAGTTAGCTTAGGCACACAAGCTTTGGCTTTCCATATCTTGCGTACCAAAAAAGTCCCCTTCTTACAAAGTAAGCCTTCGTTGCCGGTTATCCTTTCCACAATTGGCGCATTCGTCGTTGGCTTTACATTGATTTTAAGTTCATATGGATCAATTATTGATTTGGCACACTTGCCTGTTCAATTCTTCTTCTACTGGTTCATCATTATTCTTGCTTACCTCTTGTCTTTACAGATTGTCAAAAATTTATATTATAAGAGCTACAACTAGCAAAAGAGGCTAGGAAAAAAGTCCAAAATAATGGAAAATCGCTCAATCACGGTCATTAAGAATGTCGTGGTTGAGCGATTTTGATTTTTTAGTTTTGGACCTTTGTCCCAGACTCTTTTATTATTCTTTATCTTCAAAATGTTTGACCAGTTGGCCAGTAACATCTGTTTCGAGCATCCGATGGATTTGGCGAATCGTTGAAACGATAGCTTCAGGGCTAGAATTACCGTGGGCTTTGATAACTGGTGCTTTGACACCTACTAAAGCTGCACCGCCTGCGCTATCTGTACTCATCGTATCTTTGAGCTTGCTGAGTTCCTTTTTCACAAGAGCACCACCGATTTTAGTGATAAAGCCTCCATTCATGATGCCGTTTTTAATTTGGCGCATCAGAACACTTGCGGTACCTTCAATGGCTTTAAGCACAGCGTTTCCCGTGAAACCATCAGCGACAACGACATCAGCTGCTCCAGTCAAGATGTCACGCGATTCAATATTACCAATGAAATTAATATCTTCAATATCTGAGAGCAAAGCGTGTGCTTCTTTGATCATTGTGGATCCTTTAGATTCTTCAGCACCGTTGGAGAGAAGAGCTACACGAGGATTTTTAACACCACGTACATTGGCTGCATAGTAGCTTCCTAAAACAGCGAAGTCAGCCAGATGTTCAGGTTTATTTTCAGCGTTAGCACCTAAATCTAACATATCAAAGCCTGTAGCATCTGCAGTAGGGAGGGTACTCATAAGCGCAGGACGGTCGATTTGTTTGATACGGCCGACAATAAATAAGCCAGCAGCAAGCAAAGCTCCGGTATTTCCAGCGGAAAGAACAGCATCAGCTTCACCATCTTTGACTGCTTTAACCGCACGGACGAGAGAGCTATCTTTTTTCTTGCGAATGGCTTTTACTGGCTCATCGTGGAAGTCGATAAGCTCAGTTGTTGCGATGATTTTTACATTTTTTTCATCTTCTAGATGTGCTTTAATAGCCTCAGGTTCTCCGTAGAGCTGAAACTCAATATTTGGAAATTCTTTTTTTGCTAAATTGATTCCTTTAACGATTGACTCGGGTGCAAAGTCGCCACCCATAGCATCAATTGCGATTCTCATAGTTTATCCTCCGATAATTTCTCTGTTCAATTATAACGAAAATCTCTTGTTTTAGCCAATATTGATTGAGGTTGAAAACACTCAAAAGAGTATGAGACACGGCTCATACTCTTGATTAATGTGTCAAAATAGCCTCAAGCTCACTCAAGACAGCCGCATCACGATTGTGACCGATAACCTTATCGGAAATTTGTAATACCTCAGGAATAGCATTCTCAACAGCAATAGCGGTACCTGCTAATTCTAACATCTCTAAGTCGTTGCTTTGATCGCCAAAGGCTGTAAGTGCCTCCGGACTTGATTGGAGGTGTGTGAGTAAGTGAGAGAGACCTGTTGCCTTGCTGATTCCAGCAGACATGATGTCAATAGAGCGGAAGCCGGTCGTTGTTGCACGAATATCAGTCATTTGTGCATTTATCCAGTCTTCACATTCACGGATTTTTTCTGGTGGAAACTCCACACAAACTTTTAAGATTTCATCTTCGATATCATGGACGGATTTTACTAATTTCAAATCAGAATAATAAAGATTGGCAAATTCGACAAATTGTGGGTCGGCTGTTTGAAGGGCATAAGCACCATTGAGTCCTGAAAAGAGAACAACATCACGGTGCATATGAGGATTTTGACGGACAAGATCAACGAGTTTGTTGGCTTTATCTTGTCCTAAAATGCTGCTGTAGAGAATCTCGCCTTGGTATTTAACCAGTGCGCCGTTTTCCGCACAGAAGGCGACTTGATCTTGGAACTCGTCAAAGAGCTCTTCTAAAGCCAAGAGTTGACGACCACTTGCTGCACAAAAAAGATAGTTTCTCTTTTTAAATTCTTTTAAGATATCACGTAGACGACTTTTATCGTAGGAACGGTTCTCATCGAGAAAAGTGCCATCCATATCTGTCGCAAATACTTTTAATTGCTTATTCATTTTGTCCCCTTACCAAAAATACTCCGCTTCAAGATAATCTTGGCGGAGCAACAATTTTTTCTTTTGAAGTTTATCTTAGTCTTCAGACCAAAGTTTTTTAACTTTAGCTTGGACTTCATCATTAGCCAAGAAGTCATCGTAAGTTTCTCCGATACGGTCGATGACACCGTTCTTAGAAATAACGACGATGTGGTTTGCTAATGTATTGATAAATTCATGGTCATGTGAAGCAAAGATAATGCTGCCTTTGAATTTTTTCAGTCCATCATTAAGTGCTGAAATTGATTCCAAATCCAAGTGATTGGTTGGATCATCAAGAACTAAAACATTTGCACGCTGTAACATCATTTTAGAAAGCATGACACGAACTTTTTCCCCCCCTGAAAGGACAGAAACAGATTTGAGTGATTCTTCCCCTTTAAAGAGCATACGCCCCAAGAAACCACGGAGATAAGTATTATCGTCTTCTTCTTTAGTCAAGACAAATTGGCGAAGCCAGTCCAAGATAGACTCGTCTGTCGCAAAATCACGGCTGTTGTCTTTTGGAAGGTAAGAACGTGATGAAGTTACCCCCCATTTAATTTCACCTGTATATTCGATATCGCCCATCAAGGCACGAATCAAAGCAGTCGTTTGGATGTCATTTTGACCGATAAAGGCAGTTTTGTCACCAGGTGCCAAGATGAAGCTGATGTTGTCGATGACTTTTTCGCCATCGATTTCCACAGATAAGTTTTCAACGCGGAGCAGGTCATTTCCGATTTCGCGCTCTTGCTCAAAACCTATAAATGGATATTTACGTGAAGAAGGGACAAAAGTTTCAACTTCAATTTTATCCAACATTTTCTTACGTGATGTCGCTTGTTTTGACTTCGAAGCGTTGGCAGAGAAGCGGGCGATAAAGTCTTGCAATTCCTTGATTTTTTCTTCGGCTTTACGGTTGGCATCGTTTTGGAGGCGGAGGGCAAGTTCAGAAGATTCTTTCCAAAAATCGTAGTTACCAGGGTAAAGTTTGATTTTACCGTAATCAAGGTCTGCCATGTATGTACATACGTTATTGAGGAAGTGACGGTCGTGAGAGACGACAATAACTGTATTTTCAAAATTAATCAAAAATTCTTCCAACCAGCTGATCGCTTGGATATCCAAACCATTGGTTGGCTCGTCTAAGAGAAGAACATCCGGCTTACCGAAAAGAGCGCGTGCCAGAAGGACTTTAACGTGTTCGCCAGCTGTCAAATTCGCCATGAGGTCATAGTGTTGTTCAGTCTTAATGCCTAAGCTTTGAAGGAGTTGAGCGGCTTCGGCTTCGGCTTCATAACCGCCCATTTCACCAAATTCTGCTTCGAGTTCAGCAGCACGCATCCCATCTTCGTCAGAAAAGTTTTCTTTCATATAGATGGCATTCTTTTCTTGGGCGATGGCATAAAGTTTTTCGTTACCCATCATGACAACATCAAGCGGTGTTTGATCTTCATAGTCATAGTGATTTTGACGAAGGACAGACATACGCTCGTTCGGTCCCATTGAAACGTGACCAGTTGTGGGTTGGATCTCACCGTCCAAGATTTTTAAGAAAGTTGATTTACCGGCACCGTTGGCACCGATCAAACCATAGCAGTTTCCTGCCGTAAACTTAATGTTAACGTCATCAAAAAGCTTGCGGTCAGAAAATTGTAATGAAACATCAGAAACTGTAAGCATGGATATATTTTTCTCCTAGGATATATTGGTTTATAAAAGTTAACTTTTATAAAGGTTATCGCCTTATTCTATCATATTTTCAGTCTTTTTGAAACAGCGTAATTTGGGAGAAAGTCCACATTTAGTTTTATTTCAGTGTGGCTTTAGCCTAGCTTAAGTCGTGTCCATTATAATATCCTTATTCCAATAAAATTTTTCATAAAACCTACTCCTAAAAAGCAAAGAGTGTTTCGGACTTCCCGAAGCATTTTTTGTTATAATGAAGCAGAAATGGATATCGAATATTACAAAGACCTTGCGCTCCAAAAAAAGAAGGAGCATAAAAAGTTTTTAGGAACATTGAAGAAAAAAGCACCTAAAAATCTAGATTACATCGTCAAGGAAACTCATGAAGAAGTTTTTTCTGAAATAGATTGCACGGCTTGTGCAAATTGCTGTAAGAGCTTAGGCCCACTTTTTACAGAAGCCGATATTACCCGCATCTCGAAGCATCTTCGCATCAAAGCCGCCGATTTTGAAGCCCAATATCTACGGGTAGATGAAGATGGTGACAAGGTTTTTCAAACGATGCCCTGCCCTTTCCTTGGCAGTGATAACCTCTGTGGCATTTATGAAGTACGTCCCAAAGCTTGCCGTGAATTTCCCCATACAGACAGGAAAAAGATTTATCAAATCAATCATCTGACTTTAAAAAATACAGTGACCTGCCCGGCTGCCTATCTTTTTGTAGAAAGACTACAGAAGAAAATAGAGTAAAAAAGTCTCAGTTGGAGTCTTTTTTATTTGACCTTGACCTTAGGTCAAGATATATAATGAATTTATAAGCTGAAAGGAGGCCTATGAAAAACATAAAAAGCGTCACAAAAATGACTGGTTTAACCTCTAAAACTTTACGGTACTGGGAAGCTGTTGGACTTCTGGAGCCCCAAAGGGATGAGAACGATTATCGTTTATATTCTGATACAGATATTGCGCGTATATTTTATATCATGAGTTTACGAGAATTTGATCTTCCTCTCGAGCGGATTAAAGCTGTGTTGTCGGAAGGATTAAATGAAAAGGAAGCTTTGAGTCAACATCTAAAGCGGTTGAATGAACAAATGAGCCGTTTAGAAAAATTGGTAGAACATTTATCATTAAAGTTAGATAAAGGAGAATATCACATGAATGAAAAAGATTTTGAACTGTTAAAAAGTAAACAACTTAAAGAAAATGAAGAAAAATACGGGAGTGGAATCCGGCAAAAATGGGGCGATGAGCGCGTGGAACAATCCTATAAAAAATATGCTCAAGCCGATCAAGAGAAGATTAAGCACTGGCAAGAATCTCATGCTCAAGTCGTGCAAATGTTAGAAAAGGCTTATGAAATGCAGGATGAAGACTTGGCAGACCAAGCTATTCTCCTCCACAAGGAAATCTTGGAACTTTTTTGGCCAGAAGAAACGATCAGTCCAGAAGCACATATCAATCTGGGACAGATGTATGTAGCAGACGAACGTTTTCGAGCGAATTATAACCAAAAACACGAGCAGTTGCCTGAGTACTTTCTTCAGGCTATCCAAGACCACTATAAATAATAAAAAATACACAGAATTTTGTCTGTGTATTTTTTATTGTGTTAGATGGTTATAACCTCGATGAATTGAGTGAAAGCTAGCACATCTTCTCGACAAATTTTACCTGATTCTTCATGTTGGGCATTAGACATCCCGCAAGCCATAGCGTACTTCAGCATTTGCTTAGTATCGAAGTTTTGCTCCAAGGCATAAGCAAAGCCCCCAACCGTTTCATCTCCTGAACCTGTTGTGCTCTTGATTTCAATTTTGGGGATGCGGACATCATAGTAAATATCATTAATTCGACATACGGCGCCTTGTTCGCCAAGAGAAGCAATGACAAATTTAATCCCATCAAAACAAGAGTGGTGCAGAGCTTCTAAAGCCTCTTTTTTTGTTGTGATTTTCTTTCCAACAAAATCTCCGAGTTCATGTTCGTTTGGCTTAATGAAGTCCGGAGTGACAGAGTTGTCCTTAAGGAGGCAAGTAAGTTTTTCGCCAGAGATATCGACTAAAATCGGAATTTCGACCTCTAGATTATCTTTCAAATGTTGAATCATTTTTGGGAAAAGGAAAGCATCAGTAGAGTTAGCAGAACCACAAATACAAATAGCGTTCACAGGCTTTTCTTTCGAAATATGGAGCACTTTTTCAAGGAGCTCTTGAATATTTGTATCATCCAGTTTCGGTCCTTCCTCTACAATCTCGGTATGCTTGCCTTCATCGTGCATGATGGTTACAGCATGACGTGTTTCTCCGGAAACCTGATTCATTTGAATATTGAATAACTTTTCTTCTTCTAGAAGAAGCTGTGTCAAGTCTCCAATTTTTCCGCCGATAAATCCAGTCAAAGTTACATCAGAACCAGAAAGAGCTGCGGCACGTCCAGCATTAATCCCTTTACCTCCGATATTAATCGTTGGTGTCTTTGTTCGATTTAATTGTCCAAGCTTGAAAGTATTGGTGAGATAAGTGATATCAACGGAAGGGTTCATTGTTATCGTGATAATCAAATTTTTTCTACCTCTTTCGTAATAATCTTGGTGTATTGTCCGTACTCTTTACGTTGTGCTTCGGTAATTTTATCATCTGTAATGAGATAGTCCGCTAAATTAGCCTCTGCTTATTTTTTTAGAGAAGAGGAGTTAGAAAAGGTTTGAACATGGTTAAAGCAGTTGTTTTTGATATGGATGATACGATTTTTTACCCGCAGCTTCCTTTTGAAAGAGCATTAAAGGCGATTTGTCCTCTTTATGCAGGGGATGTCGCAGAAACTTATCATTTGTTTCGCAGAGTTTCAGATAAAGAATTTGAGCGCGTGCTAAGAGGAGAATGTGATACCTTAACCTTTCAAAAAATACGCTTTAAAAAGACGATGGCACAGTGTGCTTATGAGGCGGTTACGGATGAACAAGCAGATGATTTTCAGAGCAGCTATTTAAAGGAGCAAGAAAAGATAGAGATGTTGGTGGGGATAAAAGAGACCTTTGATTATCTAAAAGCACACAACATTAAGATAGGTCTTTTAACCAATGGTCCTACGCAACATCAGTGGAAAAAGATTGAGTATTTAAAGCTGAGAGAATATATAGAAGAAGATCACATCCTTGTTTCACAAGAAACAGGCTTTGCTAAACCGGATAAAGAAGTTTTTGATTTGATGGCAGCAAGACTTGGATTAACTGCTGCTGATTTACTCTATGTTGGTGACAACTATCAGACCGATATTTTTGGAGGGCTGCAGAGTGGTTGGAGGACGATTTGGATTAATCATAAACAGGAGGATGTCTCTGCTTTCGGAGAGTTTTCAACAGCTTTTGTGATTGCTTCTCATGAAGAATTATTAGCCACCATCGAGCAACTAATTCCATGAAAAATTTAAGCAGATAAAAAGCCTCAACTGAGGCTTTTTATTAATGGAAGATGTGACTCTTTTGCGCCATCTCTGAGATTTTCTTTGATGTTTTTTCCAGATGAGGGAAGAGCACAAGCCCTGCCACTAAGAAAACAAAAGCAACAGCAACGAGGATAATAATGTCAAGCCAAGCATTTGGCCAATAAATCCCGCCAGCTGATTCGCGTAACAAGTTAACCGCATGAGTAAATGGCAGATAAGGGTTGATGGCTTGGAAGAATTTACCAGAGACTTGAATAGGGTAATTTCCTCCCCCACCAGATATGGAAAGAACCAAGATGATAATGGCAATTCCTTTACCGATGTTTCCGAACAGTGCCACCAGAACGTAAACCATTATCATAAAGGCTATAGCAATCAGTAAGGCAAATAAGACACTATAAACGGGATTATGAACATCTACACCAAGACCAAAATAGTTCCCTAAGGTAACAATCAGCGCTTGGCCAATTCCCATCACGATAAAAGTTAGCATTCGCGCAGCAAACTGTTCGCGCTTGGAGTAAAGTTTTTTATCTCTTCCCTTTAAGTAAAACTCTGTTACAGCAACACTGGAGAAGAGAACAGCTCCCACCCATAAACACAGCGCAGTGTAGAAAGGTGTACTTGCTGAACCATTGTTTGCAATCGGATATATTGCATTTTCTTGAAGCTCAACAGGCTGTGCGAGGAAGTCGCTTTCTTTAATCGCATCTAGTTTCAAAAGTTTTACAATTTCGCCAAGATTGACCTCTTTTTCTCCTTTGTGTATAGCATCAGCGGCTTTACGGATTCCGGTTTTGATACTTGGCCAGTCATTAATGATGAGGTCATTTGCTTGAGCTAAAGCTTTTTCAAGATCAGGCATTTTTTCATTGATTGTTCCCAAGGTTTCGGTGAGTTCCTTGCGAATAGCTGGGTAATCGTTTTTGATAAAGTCGGCAGCCTTATCAAGCTTTTGCTCAACAAGTGGCAGTTCATTTTGATAAAGTGAAGCCCCTTTGTTGATGGCATTGATGATTGTGGCCATGTTGCCGTTGAGCATGAGGTTAGCGTTGTGAACTTCTTGTTTGATTGCGGGCAACTCTTTTTGATACTTTTCAAGTAAAGCAATGGCATTCGAAACAGTCTTACCTGTAGAGTTGAGCAAGGATTCAAAATCAATAGCTTGGGCTTTGGTTAAGAGACCTTGGGCAGTTTTAATGGTTGCGATGAGTTGTGTAAGAATTTTATTAAGTGATGTACTTACTGCATTGACATCAATGTTGTCAATAAGAGCAGAGAGGTTATTGGCCAGCGTTTCAATTTCACTCAGAGCCTGATCAATATCTATTGCTTCACCATTTGCAATAGCTGTTTTTAAAGTTTCTAATCTACCATCAAGTTTTATCAGCGCCTCAGAATACGCATTAAGTTTTTGAATTGCGCTATCGAAATTATGATTTCCAGTACTTGCCTGTGCATTTTCTAGAAAGGTGATGAGGTTTTTGATGATATTTTCTTGTTGTTGAATATTATCTTGGAAATTTTGAATAGCAGCTATTTTTTCCTCGGGGCTGAGATGATTATTGCTCAAGGCTGCTCTTATTGCTTTCACATATGAAGAAGTAGAGTGGGCAAAATTTTGCAGAGCTTTCAAAGTTATATCAAGGCTGTTTGTAATGCTCGGCAAGGCGTTTTGGAGCTGAGTTGCACCGTCCAAAGTAGTAGAAGCTAACTCATTAGCTTGGTTGCCAAGTTTACGAATATCTGGCAAGGCAGTTTGGACTTGCTGGATGATGGTTAAGCCTTGTTTGGCTTCTTGAATACCTTCATTCATTGTTTGTTCAACAGAAGCAAAGTCATTGTCAATCATTGCAATCTGTTTCCCGGCATTTTGAATCTCAGGTATTTTTTCTTGCAGTGTCATGATGATGGAAAGCTGGTTTTTGATCATGGGCATACTGTCATCCAGTTGCACAACCTTTTGACCGAGCGCATCAACTTCAGGCAAGTAGTCAATAAAGTCGTTTGCCTTGTCAAGCTTAGCTTTCAAATCAGGCATCTTATTATGTAAGTCAACCACTTGCTGTGTATACTGATCAATTGTGCCTAAATTATCATTGGTTGATAAAATGATACTCTTTATCTTTTGGATGCTGACTATGTTTTTATCAATGTCGTATCCGATATCATTGAAGGTTTTGAGCAGGGTGCTGCTTGCTGTCTTAATGAATTCTTCGGAAATCTGACTTTGTAAAGAAGTCGCACCTTTCGAAGTAATTTTCGGGGCAATGGCATTTATTTTTTCATTGATAGAGTAAACAATTTTAGGCTTATGGATATCCCCGGTGGTAAAGCTGAGCAGATTTTTTGAAAAATCCTCTGGCAGATAGATACCCGCGTAGTATTTGCCAGACTTAACCCCTTTATCTAACTCTTGTTTAGAGTCGACAAATTTCCAGCCGAGCTGCTTATTCTTTTTTAGGTTTTTTAGGACTTCATCACCAATATTGATTGACTTGTCCTGAAATTTTTCTGTTCGGTCATCACTATAAACCGCGATTGGAAGCTGTGAAGTATTCGCATAAGGATCCCAAAGGGCTTTAATATTAAACCAAGCGTATAAAGATGGGATAAACATCAAAGCAAGAACTAAAAAAATTGCTATTGGATTTTTAAAGATACGCTTCCAATCTAGAATAAATAGTTTCCCAGTATTTTTTATATGTTTCACATATTCTCCTCTTTTAGTAAATCTAAGGCAGTTTAAATTCTTGTTATCAGCTGATTAGAGCCATCAACAGTGCGGAAATTTGTTCGGGTGTTTCTTTCCGTTTGCGACGAATCCAAGCTTGAGTTAAACCGAAAATAGCATTGGCATAGTAGGTTGTCATGTAGATACTCTCCAATTTGTCTAGTTTTTCCCGCTTAGGATTATGAGGTAAGATAGAACGCGCCAAAATATTTTTCAGTTGGGCCTGCATGAACTGATGGATTTCTTTGCTGCCATTTTCTGAAAATAAAGCAGCATAAATTTCATTATTATCAAGAAACTCATAAGTTTCTAGCATTGTTTTATAAAGATCACCATTGTTTTTTTCGAAAACATATTCGATTGTGTTAAATAAAGTTTTTTGGTACTGATCAATCATGTCGTACTTGTCTTGATAATGCGTATAAAAGCCACTGCGACTGACCTTAGCTACCTTCACAAGTTCAGTTGTTGTGATGTGGTCAAAGGGTTTTTCTTGCAAAAGCTGAGTTATTGCATCACGAAGTCGTGCTTTTGTACGTTCTTTTCTATTCTCCATAACTCCTCCTTTATCTATTGTTAAAACATAAAGAGAACATGCTGTCTATAATAATCAAAGATATTCATTACAAGTCCCATTGAGCTTACGGTATGCAATTATAGCACAAAATGGACGTTGTGTCTATAATTTGGCGTTTTAATTTTCAGCCTTCTGAGCTGAATCAGTACCTCTGATTTTAAGATATGATGCAGATAAAAAACGGTCCAATCCTTAAATTACACGGTTTAAGGATGATTTTTTGCTGAAATATTTTTTTGAGGACATGCCATCTTCCGTACGAGTATATGACTTTTTGATATCTTTTTGTAAACAAAATATAATAATACCTTAACCGAAAAGTAACAAATTGTTGACAAGTGTAATTTGTTGTGTTAAACTATCATTTAGGTGAGAAAGCGCCTACATTTTGCACAGAGGCAAATCTCACACACCATCGCCTAATAGGTGAACCATTATTATTTGAAGGAGGCCTTATTATGGGACAAATTTCCGTAACGCCTGAAGAACTCAAACAAGAAGCACAAGTTTATATTCGCTCTAAAGATGCGATTGAAGCAGCCATTCAAGAGGTGAATCGCATGAACGACATCATTGCCCAGCAATGGAAAGGGCAAGCCTTTCAGTCTTATTTGGAACAGTACAATCAGCTTTATCAAAACGTTCAAAAATTTGAAGAGTTGCTTGAAAATATCAACCAACAGCTCAATAAATACGCAGATACTGTAGCTGAGCGTGATGCGCAAGATGCGCAAAGCTTTGGCTTCTAAGCATTTTCTTAAGGGCACCTTGTGGCGCCTTTTTATATTTATAGGAGTAAAGATGAAATATAGCAGAATAGTTTTAATAGTGCTTTTCTTGCTGCTGAGTTATCCGCTTTCTGCTCGGGCTGAGGGGAGTCTGGTCTTGGATACGTCTGTACTTACAAATCAGAAGTCTACAGGAACAGGGACCAGTCGTTTTGAGATTCGGGGGCGGATTTTCTCTGAGACTTTGAATAAAAGGGTCGAGGATCAGAAAAAGCAGTCTGAAGCACTCAGTCAAAGCCATAAAAGTATAGATTTCACAAAGACCCATACCGCCCCGCTTTACACCAGGGATTTTAAAGCCCTCAAAAGTGGACTTTTTAAAGATTATACAGGCAGCCAAATTGCTTCGAAAGAACAAGGGAATCACTCTAAAAACCAGGCCCTTTGGCTACTTTTATTTGCGGCCTTACCACTACTGGTCCTGACCTACTTTGTGGCCAAAGGCTTTAGGAGAAAGAGATATGAACAAGCACATCGCGATTAGCTTAGAATGGATGCACAAGCAGGTGGACGTGCTGGTGCCAGGAAACATAACGCCCAATCGCTTGGTAGAACTTTTGACAGAGACATTTGTTGCAAGAGGTCAAGTCTTGCCTGAAAAGTGGCACTTTAGGGTCAAGGGAAAACCCCTACCTCTGTCGTCTGGCCGAACCTTGGAAGAATTGCAAGTAAGCACTGGAGATATTTTCCAGATTATAGCAGGAGAAAATTATGAAATGTTTTGACGGACAAACGACATTAGAATTCGACACAAGCCAAAGCACTTGGCGCATCTTTTTTACAGGGGCACAAGTGGCTCCCATTGATTTAGACTTCATCCAGCAGAAGGTCCAACTTGAGAAATCTCAGGATGAACGTTTTGCTTACAGTGTAAACTATCAAGTCCCGGCATCTACACAGACTCTAAGTGCCCTTATCAAGGATACGCAAGAGGAATTAAGTCGTCTGGCTCTTGCTATAAACTTGAGAGAACTCACAGGTGAGTGGGCGGAGTTTCAGGTTCCTTTTGTGCACCCAGAAAATATTATCCTCAAAGACGGCCATTTAAGCTTTGTACATAAGGGGTTTGAAAGCAGTCTTGCGCCAATGGCAAATGATACAGGACTTTTTCTCACACAGTATAAGGCTTTGGTTTTTGCGGTGCTGTACCCTAAAACTTCATTTGAAGCCTTTTTAGGGGCTGAAAACAGTCTGAAAGACAAGTTTTCAGCCGCCCTTGCTCGCAGTGAACACATTGAAGACATTCAAAACATCCTTCAAGCACGATACAAGAAGGTGCAGACCACCGAAGCGCAAAGTCTGACCAAGGTCTCCAAAGTCCGTTATGGCATCTTCAAATATGGTGGCTCTTTAGCCTTGCTTGCGGCTCTTGTTCTTGCGTTCATCACTTATATTGATAAAACAACGACTTTGCCTAAGGCGGAAGCAGTGCAAAGTGCCCAGGCCAGCTTTATTACCCAGCATTATGATCAAGCACTTCTAGCGCTTGAAAAATATGAGCCCCAGGACTTATCAAAGGAGGCAAGATTCGTTTTAGCTGCTGCCTCAGTTAACCTGGCCCACTTGACCACGGCGCAAAAGACAGCGGTCCTGAACACGATTGCGCCAAGTACAGATGATAATACATTGGACTTCTGGATCTACCAAGGACGTGGTGCCTTTGAAAAGTCTCTGGATTTGGCAAAAAATATCGGGGATAACCAGTTGACCCTCCTTGCCTATACGGACCTTTATGAGGCCACAAAGCTTGACAAGAAAATGAAGGGGACAGAAAAGCAAAAACGCTTGGAAGACTACGAGAAGCAAATTCAAGAATTAAGCAAGGCATTGGAGTAAACAGATGAAAGATTTATTTGACACAGCTCCCCAGACTCAGAAGAATCAGAACTTTTTGGATGAAGGGGCGCATCCAGAAGCCCTCCTTTATGCGGTCTATGTTCTTAAAACGCGACTTGAGCGGCTGACCCTCAGCCAGTCGCATCTCTACGACAGCTATGAGGAGGTAGCGGTTGGTCTCATGGGAGAGGAGCTGATGATTGGCGGTTCGCGTGCAGCGCATGGCCGATTTCAACTTGAAAATGATGCGAGAGAATTTTTCGTTTTGGATGCCAGACAGCTGCATACACACTTTTTACGCTTGGACAAAGGGGATTTTATCATCAGTAATACGCACAGAAATTGTGCGATTCAGACCCAAGATGCCTCAACCATCGTCATTGATCATCGAGATTCTAAAAACCCTCAGGTCTTGCTTAAGCCAGAAGGGGATTTCCTCTATTTCAAAAACCAAAAAGTTACTCACCCTATAGGTTTCAAGTGGGAGGTGGGAGATCAGTTGCTCACCCCTGAGCTGATGATTGAGCGCAGACCTGCACAGTGGAAAGTGACGGTCTTTACAGATAAGGTCATTTTTAAACCGCAAAATTTCCTAGAGGTGCGTAGAAAACTGGAAAAACCACAAGATTTTCCAGAATATCGCCGTTCTCCCCGCTTGAACCTTGAAGTCCCAGAAGACAAGTTTTCTTATCAAAAGATGGATGCAGCAGAAGAAAGCACAAAAAACGGCTTAGTCAAAACGATTTTGGCCCCCTTGATTACTCTGGGTGGGATGGCTGGTGTTTCGGTGATGACGGGCTCAAACCCTGCCATGCTTTTAGCTACAGGTCTTACAGCTGCCATGACCGGGGTCTTTACCGTTACTCAGTATCGGACAGATAAGAAAGAGCAGAAGGCTAGAGCAGCTGAGCGCGAGACAAACTATCAGTCCTATGTGACCAAGACAACGAGCGAAATCGCCCGCAAACACCGCAAGGAAAATCAGGTCCTCCATTACCAGCAACCCAGCCCCACTCAACTTTTAGACAAGATTGAGCAGTATGATGCCAGACTTTACGAGCGTATGGTCAATCATAAGGATTTCCTACAGGTATCTCTTGGCACCGGGACACACCTGTCTCGTCTTAAGGTGAGTTCAGATTATACCCCACGTGATGAGGACGAATGGGCCAAGCATGTCAAGGGCTTAGTGACACACTTTAGCCAACAAAAAGAAGTGCCCATCCCCTTAGACTTGTACAGACAAAGCTTGGGTCTTGTGGGGAATTATGAGGACTTGAAAAGAACCGTGTCGCACCTGCTCTTACAAATGGCATTCTTTCATTCTTACCGTGATGTGAATTTCATCACCCTAGTGCCTGAAAGCGACTATGAAGGTTATTGGAAGCAATGACGCTTTGTGCCTCACTTCAAGATGGCAGCCATCAACACACGGGGGCTGGTCCACAATGCTAAATCTCGTGATATGATTCTCTCAAGTTTCTATCAACTTTTGAAGGTCCGAAAACAAGAGCTGGAAGCGGCAGGTCGCGAGAAACCGACCTTTCTCCCGCACTTTGTCTTCACAGTCTTTGAGGATGCCTATCTGGCTGGTCACGGGCTCAACGCATTCTTGGCTGAGGATATGAGTGATTTGGGGGTCACAGTTATTTGGTCCAAGGAAGATAAAAAACTTCTGCCAGAAACAGTGACAGCCTTGGTTGAAATCAAAAATCAGACGGCTGGCATTTTGGTTCAAAGCAATGGGAAAATCATGGAACAGCTCTTCAAACCTTATCCAGAAGTAGAGGATAAGGAAGGCTACGAGATTCTGCTTCGCCAGCTGGGCGCTTTGACTCATATGGAAGTAGAGAAAAATGCCATTCCGGAGCGCTTGTCCTTGTTAGAACAGTACATGGTTGAGCGCACAGAGGAGTTGAATATCTCAGAGCGCTGGGCTCAAGCGCAGCCCAATAAGTCCATTCAATCGATGATTGGTTGGAAGGGAGCGCGTGAACCTTCTTACTGGGACTTACACGAGCAAGTCCACGGACCGCACGCCATCGTGGGAGGAACATCGGGCTCTGGAAAATCAGAGTTCTTGACCACCTACTTGATGGAGCTGGCCATTAACTTCAGTCCGGAAGATATTGGCATGCTTATCATCGACTGGAAGGGCGGCGGGATTGCCCATACACTGTCTGACCTGCCTCACTTCATGGGTGCTATCACTAATCTGGACGGGGCAGGGACAGCGCGGGCTTTGGCTTCGATCAATGCCGAGCTGAAAAAACGTCAAGCCCTCTTCAACACCTATGGCGTGAATAATATCAATGGCTACATGAAGCTCTATCGTGAGCGTCATCATCCACGGGAGGGCGTGCTTTATCCAAGAGAAGCCTTGCCGCATCTGATCTTGGTTTCGGATGAATTTGCCGAACTGAAAGAAAACGTGCCAGAGTTCTTGACCGAGCTGACCTCTGTGGCTCGTATCGGTCGCTCACTGGGTGTCCATCTTATCCTTGCGACACAGAAACCAGACGGTGTGGTCAATGACCAGATCGATGCCAACTCCAAGTCCAAAGTAGCCCTTAAGATGTCTGATGAGAACAACTCCAGAGCCCTGATAAAAACTGTGGATGCGGCCCATATCAGCACAGCGGGTCGCGGTTATCTGCGTGTGGGTGAGTCTGAGCTTTACGAACTGTTCCAGTCGGGATATGGTGGGGTGGCTTACACTCCTGGTGGAGCTGAGGAAGAGATTAAAGACGAACGGATTTATGCCATCAACGAGTTGGGACAGGCTGAGTTGCTTTATGATCCGCGAGAGGAAGTGGTGGATCAAGAGAAGGAGAAAGAAGAGCCAGAAAGCCAGCTGAGTGCGGTTATCAAGAGCATTAAGGCTGTTTTTGAGGCTTCTGACTATCAAAAACCCCAGCAGCCTTGGCTGCCTAATCTGCCCGAGAAGATAGCGACACCCATGGTTAAAGTGAGCAATGAAAGAAGGCTCAAGATTCCTCTGGGCCTATTGGATATCCCAAGTGTCCAAAGGCAAGACGTGTACAACTTTGACTTGGACGAGCACTCACACACGGTGATTTTTTCAAGCCCTGGCTTTGGGAAATCGACCACATTACAAACCCTTGTGATGAACTTGGCAAGACAAAACACGCCAGAGCACCTCCACTTCAACCTTCTAGACTTTGGGACAAATGGCTTATTGCCACTTAAAAATCTGCCGCATGTGGCAGATATGGTCATGCTTGAAGAGGAGGAGAAATTATCCAAAATGCTGGGTAGGATCTCGTCTGCCCTTGTGACTCGCAAAGCCCTTTTCAAGGCGGAAGGTGTAGCCAACCTCACGCAGTACGAAAGCAAAACGAAGGAGCAACTGCCCATCCTCGTCAATGTCCTTGATGCTTATGACAACTTAACCCCACAAGACAAGCGCAAGGATGCCATCGATGAGCTGCTTATGCAGGTCTTGCGTGAAGGTCAAGCTCTGGGTATTTATCTTGTGCTTACAGCTGGACGTTATAACGGTATCCGGATGAATATGATGGCTAATATCCAAACTAAACTTGCCCTCTTCCTCAATGAAGATTCAGACCTTGGCAGTATCATTGGCCGTGAGAAACTGGAACAAGTAGAAGTTCAGGGACGCGGGCAAGTTAAGCTGGAACAGGCTTTATCTGTGCAGATTTATCTGCCTGCTCAGGCAGAAAATGAGGCACAACTCTTGGAAATGCTTGAGCATGAGATTAAGCTCATAGATGAAGCGTGGACGGGAGTGAGGCCGGAGAGGATTCCGATGGTAGGAGAACATGTTGACTTTGAACAATTTGAGACTTTTGACAAAGAGAAGTTTTATTTAGGCTTAAATAAGAGTGATGCTCAGCCTGTAACTTTTGAGCTTTTCAAAGGTCAACCCTTAACACTCTTGTCTTCAAATAAAAAGCAAACCTTATTCCTTGGAGAATTCATTGCGGAACAACTTGCGGATTTTGAAGGGGATATTATAAAAATTGATTTTATCGGTAATTTGACCGATGTGCCAAGTTCGCTTGCCATTGGTAAAGAAGAAATTACGAAACAGAGTGTTGATGTTCGAGAAGCATTGGGAGCTTTAACGATATCACAAAAAGAAGAACAAAGAATCGTAATACTGAATGGCCTCTCGCAAATTTTGGCTAAACTTCAAGTTACAGCAGAAGCCTTTATTGAGCTTTTAGAGGAGACGAATGAAAATACCCAATATATTCTTTTAGACTTATTCAATAACATTGGTAGTCCTATGAATCTCATGACAAAGGCTATAAAGGAAAATCTACAACATATCCTTTTTGCAGGAGATATGCAAAGTCAAGCTCTGGTAGATTTGAGCATGGAGGAACGTAAGCGAAAATTTGCCTTACAAGAAATGTTCTACCTCAATGATGAAAGTCTAAATATGTTGGTATTGCCAAGGAAAGGAGGTGGAGAAGATGAATGAACTGCCTCGATTAATTCCCTTAGGTTCAGCAGTTAGGTTGAAAAATGAAGAAGAGGATACGAAAGTTTATGTTGTGATTGGACGCGCTTTTATGGATGCCCAGACATCAGGCTATCAAACAGTTGCCTATCCTCATGGTTATGGTGAGAAATATCGTATTCATGTTTTTAGGGAACAAGAGCTGGAAGTGGTTTTGGAAGGCTACAGTAGTGATAAAGAAGAAGCAGCCTTTATTCAAGAGCGTTTAGCAGAGATGAAAGAACGCCAGAAAAATCCTCCATCTCAGAGCACTTCACATGAAACAGAAGAGAGACAAGAAAAGACTTTAAGCCATGAAGAACGACTTAAAGAAGACCCTTTTTATAAATTTAGGAAAGTAGAGGAGAAATAATGGCAGAATTTAAATCAAGTACAGGAGCGGCTTCTAGAGCTGTTGGCGGTTTTCAGAAAATAAGTTTTTCCCCAGCCCAAGCAAAAGTCAACCGCAGTACACCTAGGAGTATGAGGAATGGGAAAAAACTTTCGGATAATGTTTATAAAAGCGTTGCGGGCCTCAATAAAAAAATGCTTGAATTAGCAAAAGCTATCCCCGCTTATGCTCAAAAAGTAGAAGCAGATGACCTAAAGGATTCACAGATGATTATGAAAGTTCTCCCGCCTAACTTTGGCTCCTCAAAATCATCATCTATTTTTTAGGAGGACTTGTGATGAGTGAAAAAAAGGTAGAACTTTCTCGAAGTATACAGTCTAAGGAAGAAGAAATTCAAGATTTTAATCGCATCAAGCAAGGGTTTTTGGAAGTGGTCTCAGACTTTTCAAGGACTGCTAAACAAACACAAGAAATCTTGATGGAGAATCATGAAACAGGGACAGACTCAGATGATTTTGAAGCCAAGCAGGCATTTGAAAATGAACAACTCTTTCTCCAAGAGACAGTAAGGAAAACGCAAATGTTAGAGGCAGACTTAGAAGAGGAAAGTCAGAAACATCTCCACCAACTTCAAAAGGACTTGGATGACTTAGAAGGACAAAAGCGAAAGGAAGAAGCAAATGTGCGCTAAATATATTGTCAGTGAATCTTCATCATTGATGAGAGCCATGGAGACCAACTTAAGGCAAAGTCAAAGGGTTACGGATACTTTGAAAAGAGCCACACGTCAGTTGACGTCCTCTCTCCAAAGTGGTGACTTGAAAGGCAAAGCTTATGGCTCTGCCAAAAACTATGTGTTGAATGTCTTGAATCCCCTCATGAACAAAGCCAGTGAAGGCATTTCAGATGGCTTAGCCGACTTGGCTACATATAAGTATGAAGACAGCCAAATTGCTCATTATGGGAATATTGATGTGGCTCAACTTCAAGCAGAGAAGCAGGCCAAGGAGGAAGCCAGACGAAGAGTTGTCAGCCAGAGAGAAAGTTTGCAAACTTTCCCGCTCTCGATACTTGCGACCTTGTCTCCGGTTGCTTATAGTGGCGCAATTTTTGCCATGAATACTTTTGAGCACCAGATGACTGACAGTATCAAGGATATAGATGAGAAGTTACTGGCTTTTGAAAGCTTTGAGAGTAATACGAATGCTTTGTTTCAGGATACAAATGCAGTATTTGAAGCTCTTCAAAGAGCGGTCAATGCCCTTAATAGCATCAAGATAAGCGGTTCAGGAGCAGGGCTTAGCTTGTCTATGCCGAGTGGTATGGGTGGTTTGGTAAGTAAGATGACGAACAGTAAGCTTGGGGCTGGGGATAAGGATTCAAGCTATGTGTCGCTTCCTTCGAAATATCAAGACGAAATTGAGAAGATAAAAAACAGTAACTTGTCCGCAACGCAGAAAGCGGATAGACTAGTTGACTTATATGAAAAATATCTTTATGAGACCAATAAATCAGGATTTGATAAGTATCGTGAAGCTAGGGATAAATTTGGGACGGATCCCGCAGCTTTGCTGCCCTATGAGAAAGAACTTACTCAATATTTATTGAAAAATGGGATTGACATTAGACAAATTGTTAATCAAATGGGTGATGACTTAATCGAAGTTACTCAGTTGAACTGGTTTAAAGCGCATGCGCCAGGATATGATTTAATCCAATTTTATAACCTTGTTCAAACAAATAAACCTCTAGACATAAAAAATCGTCCATTTGGAGAAAATGGTATTACTTGGTCAATATGGGGGCGTGGCTACTCGGAAGAGTTTTATGACGCGGACGGTACGCTAAGAAGTGATTATTTAGGGAACTATCTATTTGGTTACTATGGTAAAGGGGCAAATGCGACTGAAACTATTACGGATTTCTTACGGCCAACAGGATTTCCATTGTTTGAGGCTCAAATTGAAAAGTTGACGGAAGCTCAGATTCTTAAACTTGGAGCTGGTCTTGCGCAATTATTTAGTGATGCGAAAAATAAGGAATATACTCTTACAGAAGACGCGAAAAAATATTTTGAAAACTTTATTAATGGAGGATTTGGGGATAATCCCTCAGATGCGAAATCAATACAAGATGGGATATCAGCATATGAACAGAAAAAATAAGCTTATCTTTAACATTCTTATCATTTTATTTTCTATCGTTGTCCTATCTTCATGCGCAAAACCTAAGAATCTGTTAGGGCCCAACGAATCTTTAAAAATTCCAAGGTCAGAATGGAGATCTCCTGATGCTTGGCTTTCGGTCCGTGAGGAAGACCATAGAAATTTCTCTTATACTGTGGTTAGAGTGGATTCGGGAAAGATTCTTAAAAAGCATGAGATTCCAATAGATGAATTTCAAAAAGGAATAAATCCATATGTAGACTATGAGGACTCTGTTAGTACCCTTATACTTCAAATATATGATGACGATTATTTGGTGATAAAAAATATATCTGATGAGACAAGAAAAATAAGATACGGCTTTTATCCGTAGAAAAATTTGAGTGATTCATCAGCAATACAAGAAGGGATTTCAGCTTATGAAAAAAATAAAGTTAATCTTTTATTCTTGAAGTTCTGCTATTTACAACTCTCTTAATATTAGCTTCGTGTGCAAATACGAGTGAAAAATTACAATCAGGTGAATAAGTAAAAATACCCGCCTCAGAGTGGAGAGGACCGGATCCGGTTCTTTCAGTAAATATTGAGAACTATCAAAATTTTTCTTACACAGTAGTTAGGGTACATGAACATGGACAAAGTGAAGAATATGAGATACCAATAACAAAGTTTGAAAAAATAAATATAGTAATCCATATGATTATAATTCACTTGTAAGTGTAGACATAATTTGAATATGGGTCCTAATTTTTATTCGAAACTCAATGAACAAAATAGTGTTTATATCGCAGGAGAATACGCGATTATAAGTTTTATTCTTACAGGAGTATCAGACTCTATCACCCTTAATACAGGGGCGCTTTTATGCAACCATTGATTGACGCCTCCTATGAAAAAGGAAGTTGGTTTGAGCAGTATGGGGATGTTTTGAAAAAAAGAAAAGAGCTTCAAGAGATATATAATATTCAAGAAAGTTTCTCTGACAAGATATTTGACGATATGATTAATGGGAAGAATAGTAACACACCGAATAATAGTATCCCTCCATATAATCCATATGGACATTAAGGAGAAGGCATGATAATCTTTATTGTTATCTTACTACTTGGTTTATTCTTTTGGGGTTTGATAGGTTTAGTAGAATATTTTGTTAATAAAAAACAAGTAATAGAAAAGCTAGATAAGTCAATTTTGCAAAATGAACGTGAAAGAGAACGTGATTGGTCGCCTATTGAACTTATAGCTGTAAAAGAAACGTCATATTACTCAATTATAAAAACTTTAGATGAACAATATTTTTTAGTCAAACATCTCCCAGTACGGAATGTATTTAAGAAAACTTCCAATTGGAGAGGATATAAGATAAATGTAGAATTTGTAGAGAAAATAAGAGATTTCAAACCTAAAGATTTTTCCTTAATTGCCTTTTTAGGAGGATTATCAGGTGTGTTTATTTTCGTGAGACACTTTGCAACTGAAAAAGATCTGTGGTGGTTTACTAATCTTGGTATGCTTCTACTTTATTTAGTTGTTATTGTTTTGGGATGTATTGTAGGTTATAAAAGAGTAAAGCGGAGCATTGCTAACTTTGAAAAAAATATCAAATTTCTCAACAAAATTTTGATATTTTGGATTTAAAAATTCGAAGCCATCAAATTTTACTTCCGATATTTTCAGTTATTGTATTGATTGCGACTTCTTTTATTCCCTTACCATTTTGGTTTAGAGTAGCTTTTGTTGTAGTAATATCTGAAGAATTAATTCCTAGATTAATCTCAACTATTGGTAAAGAAAAAAAACAGAAATTGGAATCATCCGTTTCAGGAATTCAAAAGTATCTCTATGGAGAAGATGCTAGTTGGACGGATATTGGAGCTCCTTCAGAAATAAATAATGATTATAGGAGAGAGAAATGAAAGTAGAATTATTACCTATTGGAAGCGTTGTAACGTTAAAAGGAGGCTCATCTGAGATAGTAGTTCTGGGATGGTATCCAACGATTCCTGATGATAAAGAGCTGCATATTTCAGATTATGTTGGAACTAATTTGCCTTTGGGTATTCATTCAGGAAATATATTTAATTTTGACGCCGCAGATATAGCCAGATTACTACATACAGGATATGAATCTGAAGTGACTTTGAAATTAAAAAAAGAAATTACAGAATGGCATAGTGAAAATAAAAGTGTGTTTAAGCAACACTTAGATAAATAGAGATGAATAAAGTAGATAACTTGTTTTCTGCAATGGAATTCAAAAATTCCTATAGAACTGAAGAAAAAGAGTCACAAACGGGTAAAGAATATTTAGATAAACGTGCTAAAGAAAGAGAGAAAAAACGCAGAGAAGATACGATAAAAGCTCAACAAAAAATATCTGGAGGGGGTAACCCAGCAACATTGGGTTCTTAAATCAATGGATGAAAAAACAAAATTTGAAGAAGAGATTGTTTGTGAAGTAAAAGAGATGATTATTTCCGATGCCTCATTAACTTATGGGAAAAGGAATTCTTTTGACAGATTTATTACCAGAATAGAACAGGGTCAGTCTTTTGAAGAGGCTATTGGTCCACTATTGAGAAATTTAAATCGATTGAAAAACAAAGAGATTCAAAGCCAAGGACTTAGCTGTGGTACTGAAAAAATATTTAACAAATTGAGTGGGAAATATGATATTCCTCTTAAAAAAGAAACCTTTATTTTTTATGGTGGTGCTTTGATGAGAAAGAGAAGTACCACAGGGTGGTTTTGGACTATGTTATTTTTAACCATTCTAGTTATTTTGTGGTGGTCTGGGAAGTTAACTTTTTTCTTTAATTTTGTTGAAAAATATTTGAATTAAAGATTTCGGGGATAATCTTATGTTAACAGACAGACAAAATAAATTCTTATTAAAAATCAGTAAATTATCTGAGGATACAATGGAGATTTCTAAGAAGGAAAGAAAGTATTTACTGAGATGTAAAAAAAATATTTTAAGTGCTAATATGAAATTTTCAGATTGTATCAACTCGCTAAACTTATCATTGAGCGCGCTAGATAAATTAACTCCAAAAGTACAAAAATTGAGTGAAGAGTTAATTGAAGTTTACGGTCGACCGGACTACAGAGAATTGTCAAATATTGGAAAAAAAGTATCTTATAAATTGATAGGTTTTCGATGAGTCTAGATAAAAAAACATATCATCTCATTATCAATAAAACATATACTGAGTCACAACTCATATGTTCTTGAAGAAAGAGTGGAAAATGAAAAATATCATACAAGAGGAAGACAGCTTAAGCGTTAAAGGAGATGCAAAGGGCTCTGTACTGACGGCCTTTACCATAATCTGTTTGATTAGTCTGTCCTATATGTACATCGTCGGAGGAACTATGGTATTAAGTTTAACCATTGTTTTAGCAGTAATATTGTTGCTTTTAAGTGGCCTCAAGATAATCAAGACAGAAAAAAGATTTACTTGAAATTAGATAAAAAACACTTGTTGTTTATCCTTATGGTTCTGAGAAACAACGATATGAAGTTCCTGTGGAACGTATTCTTTACCTCACGACAAAGGACTTTCGTAAGAGCATGAATAATTCAATCTTTACTCTTGTTTTAACTGCTGAAAAAACTCCAGAAGTTCAATGGATTAATGACGACTTAGTAGAGAATTTAAAGAAACACGAAATCAAATTGGATTATCTACCTGTAAAAAAGAAAGATTTTCCTCAATTCATTGAAATTCTGGAAAAAAGTTACGCGCTTTCTTATAGGAAAAATGGATAAAAATTTCCCCTACAACTTCAAAAAAATTTGAAAAGACTGGGAAGCGAAGATGAAAGGAAAAACTAATGGCTGGCAACTATAAAGCGGATGATCTCCCCCATAGCAACGCTGCAGCCCTTAGGACGTTAAAAAATGGTTCATAAAAAAATAAATTCAGTATTTAAGCGCATAGAAATCATGAGTTTGGTCTTGTTTTCAGTTGCACTCTTGCTCTTGGCTGGTCTTTTCATTTTCATGACAGTCACCAGAGAGGAGAAGCAGGAAAACCTGGCTAAACCCACCATTGCTTTGGTCAATGAAGACGAGTCAGGCAGTTTTAACAAGAGGTCCTATACTTTTGGTAAGGACTTTGTCAACCGGGTGTCACGCGATACAGCCTACAACTGGCAGGTGGTTTCACGCTCAGTGGCTGACCGGGCTTATAGTGAGCACTCGGTGGATGCAGTCATCTACATCCCACAGTCCTTTTCAAAGAATATACTGACCTTGCAAGCAATGACACCAACGAAGGCACGTATGGATTATAAAGTACAGACCGATCATACTGCCCTCAACCGACAGGCTTTGCAACATAAAGTTTCTGAGGTTTTAGGGGATTTCAATCGCTCCATTGTCAAGATGTACTATGCCTCAGTGGCTGGAAATATCGCTGAAGCTCAGAATAACATGAATGGTGCAGTGGATCATCAAACCCAAATCTTGGGTGCCTTGTCTGGAACGATACTGCCTGATTTCACCCAAACTCACCAAGGCTACGGCTCAGTGCTTAGCTTTTCTAACATGCTCCAAGGGCAGAACTCCTCATGGATAAGTAGTCAAAATGCCTTTACAGAGTCAACGAAAGCCGGCCTAAAAGCGACATCTGAGTCCTTAAGCAGGCAAGAAAAACCACTGACTGACTATTTTGAAAGTCAAAAAGAAATCCTGTATACCAATATCTACAATGGTAATCAAGCTTTGACTTATCAAGGCGAGCAGGATAAGCAGTTCTATGATAATAACTTTGACAATTATATCCATCAATTATCTAAGGGAGACGCAGTCAATTGGCGGGGATTCGCTGGTCTATCTTCTGTGGATGGTAATGGAGATTTGGATCAGTTTAACCACCGGGAATCAGAGTACCAAGACTTAGCGGACAAGTATAATAAGGCCATCGCAGTGACCAAAGCCAACTTTGAAGCACAACTTCAAAACATGGGCACTTCAAGAACGGAACTACTGGCACTTGAAAGTAAGTTACTCCGAGAATACTTTGCCCTCCACCAAGACATCAGCCTTGAAACTTTTGATCTGCCTAGCAGCAGCTTTAAGAAATCAGACAGCAAATTAGCCTTGGCAGAGAAAATTGGTGAAACTTTTGACCATAATGACATTTTAAAGGCTGGACCCATAAAGGCCTATCAAGATAAAATCCTCTCGCTCTTGCGGCAACTTCCCCACAATCAAGAAGCAGTCACCTCTCTTTTTGACCACTTGGAGAAAAATACTGCCTTTGACCGACAGGATTACGACAACAAGCTCAAGCTTATTGCAAAATATATCCAAGACCT
The DNA here is from genome assembly GCF_016758115.1 of Lactococcus garvieae. Classification (GTDB taxonomy): domain Bacteria; phylum Bacillota; class Bacilli; order Lactobacillales; family Streptococcaceae; genus Lactococcus; species Lactococcus muris. Next base: position 8,133 of record NZ_WIVG01000006.1, on the reverse strand, counting down.
TAATCACGATGAAAATCAAGACAATAACATTGGAGAAACTCCTGATTTAGACCTTATATTTCCCGAAGAAGTGACCCAACAAACCGTGAAGAAAACACTTCGTGTTAAAGTTCCTGCGGATGCCGTTTACACAGTAAAGGCAGAGTTAAATGGCCGACCACTTGTTCCAAACGAGGGCTTCCCTACTTTTAGTCCAAAACCGCTTTATACCAGTTTTAAGGCTGACCAAGATTCTGGGCATAAAGGGAGCTATCATATTTACAACAAGCAGGACTATAAGGGAGAAGAGCCACAGATTACAGATCCTGAAGTCGATACGGCTCCTCCAATGATACCTCAACCCCGTGCCTCTGTCACATTGCCTGCAGATATTACTAAACCGGCTATTCCCGCTCTCGATACCCTTGTCAGCTTTGAATACAGTATTGACTTAGGAGAAGCTGAAGAAGCATATTTTGAGTTTTTTGTGACAAATGATGAGGAAGAAAACAAAGTTGTTTTTGAGCAGTCAGAGCATTTGGTATTAATGCCTCGTGATGTGACACAGGAGTACATCGGTTCAAAAGGATTTGGAACTATATCTAACTACCTCAGTAAGGTGGATACGATAAGTCACCTTTTGCTTTTCCTTTATGGTCGACCGGATGAACAGATTGAAACTTATGCCAAAAATCCACCGGCAAACTTTTTTGAAGAAGCTTCGTCCGTTTATAAGTCTTATGGCGCAATTCATTCCGCTCTCATCCTCGATTATCTAGATGAAAGTGGAGAGGAAGTAGGTAATTATCATGATTTGGGCAAAGACAATATCACACGTATCATTGCTCAAATCAAAGCTGTCTCATCCGTCATGTACGGTATTCAAAAAGACCATGAACGCTTGAATCAGGTTAATGTACCCGTAGATTACTTCAGTCAAAGCAAGGAGGAATTAAATAATTGGTACAGTCAAGCCATGACGCTTATCGATACTTCAGTGGACAGCTGGCAGGCCAAGCAATCAGACCTTGTTCAGCTCAAAGCCGAAAAATGGGCAGGTCAAGAACAAGGAAAGGCAGAGCTTTACGGTGATAAAGCGGCCAATGCAAACCTGTATGCATCAATTTCTCGTCTGATTAAAAGTTCGAGTGAGACAGCGGATAAAACTTTTGAAAGTGCGCAGATTATTAAGGATAACAAGCAAGACTTTGAGGAACTGATGGCGCAAGTAGACAAGACCAAACGTGATGCGGAGAGGACGATGGCTGATACAGACCAGACCATTAAAGTTGGGTCCAGTGCGCTTGCCTCAAGCCAAGCTTATAAGGAGCAGTTTGGGACTGTGCTCAGGAACACACGTACCGAAGGTAATGATAAGGAGGAGATATTCGACTTCTTTGCACAACCTATCCAGGCTGAGGATACTACAGCCCAGGCCTCTGCCATAACTGTAAGCTACTTTGACTGGCGCTGGGTCATAGTTTTTGGGGCTGGTTTGATATTTGGATTGATAAGTATGCTTGTATTCAATTTGAGGCGTAGAAAAAAAGGAGGATAGTAGAGTTTAGGTGTTCTTCAGATAGAAGCTGAGGGTAGAGCCATATCTACTGCTGCTTGGAGCATGTGCACATAGATATTTGGCAAAGGGTACTTTGATAGGGGAGAGCGGTTGGCCGCACGAGGGAAGTACAGCATGAACTATCGCAGAAAAAGAGTATCTAGTCATGGAAAAAGCTTGAAGGAGGCATATTTAAACTACCGACAAAAAAACTCTAATCCGAGCAAGTACTCATTGATTTTATTTACAGATATTGTGAGATGATTTTAGAAAATTGATTATATCAGAAACAGCACAAAACGTGAAAATTATCAGGCTAGATAAGTGTATTGAAAAGAGTTCCTCTTTTTTCGCGGTTAATGGCGGACAGAAGGTGGGAACATTGATTATCTTTTGGCTTATAGTCAGCAGCTTCATTAGGCTTATGAGGTCTATCAAAGTGCTTTGAACGCCTTTCAAAACAAGTCTATCTCTGACTTTTTTCAAGTTATTAAAAGCATACCTGAAAGTTTGTCTGAGGACTTCAAAAAGAGCTGTCGCTATCTGCTTAAACATGAGCAGATTATTTCACGAGGTCTCCCCCTATTCCAACAGCTCACTTGAAGCTAAGAACAATTTTTGTAAACTCACTAAGCGCATTGCCTTTGGCTTTGGGCTTTTTGACCACCTCAGAAAATGCAACTAAAAAAAGCTAGAGCTGGTATTTTTGTTTGAAGGGTATCTTATTCAATGGCATATCGAAACATTCGATTATTCAAGAGAATTTTTTAAAGCTTTAATCTCCACCATAAGAATTTTAGCGGTATCGAATGCTTCACTGAATTCAAAAATTTTCTGGCATTGTTGCATTTTTTCTAAAGCAGCAGTTTTATCACCAAATGCAAACTCAAAATGAGCTTTTTGATAGATAAATCGAATTTTTTCGTGCAGATCGTACTCAGAGATGCCACTATTTTCCAAATGGGTAATTAGGCCAAGTGCAAGATTTTCTTGCTTTTGGCTGATAAACAAATCAAGTATGTTTAAGCTGGCTTTGTATGTCATTTTACACACCGATGGGTTATTTAATCCTCTTTGCTTAGGGTCTATCATTTTATAAGTGAGTTGAGAAAGGGTACCTAAATCTAATGCTTTCCCACTATGTCCAAGCAGACGTATTTCAAACTCTCCCCATTCCCTAGTATTTGAAAGATGATTTTTTATAAATTGAATATCATTTTTTGAAACATTATAATCTTCATCAATTAAACTGAGTAACGCTTCAACGCTAATTTTTTCAAGCAAAAGATTTTTTTTATTGGGAATATCCTCGCTGATTTTTTTATTATATTGGTCAATTAAATTTTTAAGTTGAACAGGATTTTGTGACAGAAAGGCCTGTTGTTTCGTAGAAAGATAATCCTTGTTTTCACGTACTGTAAGGTGATACACATATTGAAATTCAGATAAGGAGACAAAAATATTATCAAGCAAGGCTAGAAAAATATCTGTTGTCACCATGCTTTTGTTAAGCTCGAAGTTAGAAAGTTGAGTGATAGAAAGTGTGTTAGAGGCTGCCTCTTTTTGAGTGAAGCCTTTTGCAATTCTGAAATCATGATAAATTTTTCCAAGAGGTGAATTTTTAGGCATTGGCGCTCCTTTGTTTCAACTATATTTGAAGTGAGATAATCTCTTAATCATTGCACGGAAGCCACATATAGCAGAATTTCATAAGACTTTACTGTAAAAAATAAATGCAAATATATTTTAGAAAATAGCTAAGGTTCAAGAAATCGCATATGTAGAATGAATTGTATAATATAATTATAGCAAAATAAAAAAATTCAGATAATAGAGGAGGTAATTATGATGATTATATACATTTTGCGTTAGTGGTCTGCATTTTCTGGTTGATTGATGTTATCAAATCAGTGAAATTTAGCGAAAGGTAGTGTTCCAATGTATTAAAAAGCTGAATTGCTGTTATAAATGCCCCATTAGGGCTAGAAATAGAGAATGAGTATGAATAAAATTTTAAAAAAAGTAACTATTAGTTCCGTTGTGTCTCTCGCACTATTTTCATCAGTTGCAGCGATTTATGCCATGGGCAATTTTCGTCTTTTCTATTAATCTGGCTTATGAATAAAAACATACAAACTTATATTTATAGTTGTCTAGTTTTTCTTGGGGCTAGCTTCCTGATATTCATCTCAAAGCCTGTCAATTTCAAAGATTTTGATAGCCTTTTAGGTCTCCTTACAGTGATTCAGGTAAGTTTTATTTTGAGTAGTATTGGTATATTCCTTTTTCAAAACATTGCATTTATGAAAAAAGAAGAAGAGATTAATTTTTACAAAAAGAGGCTACCAAAACTTCAAATTATCTCCTACTTGATTGCTTTGATATTTTTCGCTATCGCTTCATCCGTGAATTTCATAGTAGTAGTGTCTGCTGTATTATTAATACTGGTTAATTGTGCACTTTTGTTTTATCTTACCAGTGTTCGCATGATAAAGCTTATGAATATAAAGAGACAGCTGCACCACTATTTTTCTGGTAGTATTTTGGCAATATCTTTTGTTTTACTTACGATTATCTTTAATCCACTGACGATAACATTTTTTGTAGCAATGCTCTTAAGTCAGACGGTTTGGAATTGCAAGATAATTATAGCTCATAATTCTAAGAGAATTAAACGAAAATAGCCGAATAGAACGTTAAGAACAGGAAATAATAAAATGAATAAAAAATTTCTATAGAAGCTGGAGGTGAACAACAGGCTTTCTCGCTTTCTTTAGCAGATGTTATAAGTTTATCAGGTGATGATCGTGCTTTTCCTGATGTTGCAAGTCGTGCACCTTCAAACAATCACTCATGGTGGCTCCGTACTCCTGGAGGTCCTAGAACAGGTTGGAATTCACGTCATGGTTAATATGGACACGTTGCAGGAGTTTTGTTTGGTACTGGAATGGCAAATTCTGTCTCCGCTTATAGAGGTATCCGCCCGTCCTCATCATCCACCAGTAAAACTCTGATGAAAATCAAGATAAAAACTCAGTATAGATAATTTTAAAAACAAGAAAACACAGATTTTTATAATAAGCTGTGTTTTCATTTTATAAGTTGTATTCATCCGCCATTGGGTAAACTTGGGGGAAATGCGGGCGTTTTTACCTAACCTTATCTTCCACGGTCATTGATTATACTATAATAATTGAGGCGCACCTAACCAATGCAGAAATGCCTAAGGGAGGGGGTGAGAAAATGCTTCTGCAAATCTTCGGAACAATTATAGTGGTGGGTGTAGTCCGTGAGCTGTTCAAGGACTGGTTGAGAAAACGGTCGAACAAGCGCCACTAATTCCATGTTTCAAGCCGTCAGACTTACTCAATCTGACGGTTTTTTCATATAAAAAATGAGCCACAGCTCCCTGTGACCCATAAATAGCTGTGAGAAACCACTCCCACAAATCTTCGTTAATTTCATTACAGCATAAGCGCCAAGTTTGTCAAATTATACAGTTGGAAGAAAACAAGAGTATTTGAGTGAGTATTAGGTCTATTTTGATAGAGATTTAATGCTTAATTTTTTCCGCACGATAAGAAAAACCAGCACTAATACAGCGCTGGTCTTGATTCCCCATTTGTTTTTATTTCTCAAAGCTAGAGAAAAAGGTAGAGTTTCAAGTGATTTTTAATGCAATATACTGAAATTCAAAATTTCAACAATCGCACTAAATCAATATTTTACAAGTCTATTGACCTGTAATCAACCCTTATTTAACTTCCTTAAAAATAACGTGTTTACGAAGTTTTGGAGAGTATTTTTTCAACTCCAAACGGTCTGGGTTGTTACGTTTGTTCTTTTGAGTAAGGTAAAGACGTTCACCAGATTCTTTGTGTTCAAGTGTAATATTTACGCGCATAACGGTTCCTTTCTGACTTTTTTACTGTTTTTATTTAGCGTCTCTTACTTGGCGGCCTTTGTAGTAGCCTTTAAGTGAAACACGGTGTGAGTGACGGTAGTCACCAGTAGTTTCGTCAAAAGTAACAGTTGGAGCTGTCATTTTGTAATGTGTACGACGTTTGTTTTTCTTAGATTTAGAAGTGCGACGTGCAGGTACTGCCATAGTTTGATTCCTCCGTAAATTTTTTCGTTTTGGATGCTCCCAAAAACGTACCTTACCATAATACACTAATCTTTTTCAAAAAGCAAGCTTTGTAAAGTATTTTTACTTGACATTTTCTTTCGTTAATAGTGTGGGAAAAATGAAGGGTGACAAATATGTTTGACAGTCATGAGGTTAGAATTATGGACCATTTTTTGCTAGTATATAGACAAGGATGTTGTAACTTATAGAATAAAAGCTCAGTTCTTCGGAATCAAAGTGCGACAAAGATTATTTTTCTATCCCGAGCAAATCAGTGTTCGATGAAAACTCTTCGGAGTCAAACAGGGCAAAGTTTCAGAAATTTATTTTATAAGGAGAAGACATGAAAAACTGGAAAAAACTTGTTTTAGTATTTTTCATAGCTGCTGTGTCTCTTTTGGCTCAGTTTGCTTTTAATGCACCTCAAATTGCGCGTTTTATTATCACTATCGCAGGGGGAATTTTGGCCTTGTCGATGTTTATTGAGATGATAAAGACCTTGCGTAAAGGGAACTATGGTGTGGACTTATTGGCGATTACGGCCATCATTGCGACACTTTTAGTTGGTGAGTATTGGGCTTCATTAATTATTATTCTCATGTTAGTTGGAGGTGAGACATTAGAGGACTATGCGGCTGGTCGAGCTAACCGAGAGCTCTCGGCCTTGCTGAAGAAAACACCTGAGATAGCCCATGTCGTGCGAGAGGGTAAAGTTATTGACATGGAATTGGATGATGTCGAGATTGGGGCACGTCTCTTGATTAAGCCGATGGAGGTGGTGCCTATTGATGGCTTGCTTTTATCAGAAGCTGCTCTTCTGGATGAATCCTCTATTACTGGTGAAGCTAAACCGATGGAACTTCAACAAGGGGATGAAGTTCTCTCAGGAGCAATCAATGGCAGTTCAAGCATTGAAATCCAGACAAGCGTAGCCGCGAGTGAATCACAATTTCAAAAAATTGTTGCCTTGGTTCGTGAAGCGGCGGAGACACCTGCTAATTTTGTACGTTTAGCTGACCGATATGCTGTACCCTTTACGATCATGGCTTATGTCATTGCGGCTGTTGCTTACTTCGTTTCAGGGGATCCTGTGCGTATTGCGGAGGTTCTTGTTGTGGCCAGCCCCTGTCCACTTATTTTAGCTGCACCAATTGCGTTTGTATCAGGGATGAGCCGTTCATCAAAAAATGGTTTTCTTATTAAAAATGGAACAATCATTGAAAAGTTAGCGACTGCTAAAGCGATTTTCTTTGATAAGACTGGAACCATTACCGATGGTAAAATCGAGGTGGATGAAGTTGTACCTGTGGAAGGGATTTCTCGTGAAGAATTACTTGAAATTGTCTACACTATAGAGAGATCTTCTAATCATATCTTAGCCAAAGCAGTATCAAGCTATGCAGAGTCACATGGTGTTCATGCGTTAGAGTTGGGAGATCTGAATGAAGTTGCGGGATTAGGTGTTACAGGACAAATAAAAAACCAGCTCATCAAAATTGGTCGGGCAAACTTCGTCGGAGCACCAGAGGGCTTAGACTTTGAAACGGCCTTTTATGTCTCGCGTGCGGGACAATATATCGGAGCAGTAACCTTTTCGGATAGTTTACGCAAAAATGCACCAGCAGTCATCAAGGACTTGCGTCAGGCTGGCTTTGACCATATTACCATGCTCACGGGTGACAATGCACGTGTAGCAAATAAAATCGCAGCACAGGTTGGAATTACTGAAGTCTATAGCAGTATGTTACCAGAAGAAAAGTTAGCAAAAATAGAGGCATCAAGTGTTCATCCAACTATTATGGTTGGTGATGGGGTGAACGATGCTCCAGCTTTGACGCTCTCTGATGTCGGCATCTCTATCGGTACAGGGAATAATACTGTGGCAAGTGAAGCAGCGGATATCGTGCTTTTGAAAAATGACTTATCTTCAGTAGTCAAGGCTGTTCATATTAGTCGCGATACCCTAAAAATTGCGAAGCAGTCTGTCTTGATTGGGATTACTATATGTGTCATCTTGATGCTTATTGCCGCAACAGGGCTTATACCAGCGATTATCGGTGCACTTTTTCAGGAGCTCATCGATGTGGTTTCGATTCTTTATGCTCTGAGAGCTTTGAAAGGATTTAAAAATAAATAATATAAAAAAATTGATCCTGTAATCACGAACCTTGCGCTTTTCAGAAATGACGCCACAAGTAGGGTAAACCATTTGCTTTGGCTGATAAGTAGCAGTAAAAACTTGTGCTTCATGCTTACCTATCAGCTTTGTAAAAGCTAAACGGAAATGATTTTCCTGCGGGCAAACTAAGTCTGAGGCCTTAAAATCAAGCAATAATGTGATGGAATCAGAATGAGTCATAGGAGTCCTAACTAAAATGTGTTGTGAGGTAACTACTATTTTAGCGGACTGCTGTGGCTTTTTTTGCGTCTTGAATAGTCAAGTTAAGTGCAACACCTCTTCAAAAAA
>NZ_WIVG01000059.1 GCF_016758115.1 Lactococcus garvieae | reverse complement strand
AATACCAATAGAATTAGAGATGAGTCAAAGACTTTTTAACTCAGTATAAAAATAAGACGTGTCAGAGGGCAGGTCTTTTTAGTTTGAAGTAAATGAAACTGGAGGTTTAAAAGAAATTATGAAGCAACTTACAGAAGAAAATAAAAAGGAACTCGAAAATATTGCTTATTCTATCGTTCGTTTGAATGGACAATTTGAAGATTCCTATGAATTTTTGACACGAGGTAAAGTGGTCTTTTATAAATTGGTTCGTCAAGCAGAAGAAATTCTTGGCGAGGAGATTGTTTGGGATTTTACTGGATATGGTTTTTGTGGAGAAAGTTTAGACAATGCGTCTTCTGCAATTTGGAGAATTATTGACCGAACGTGAATATGTTTGTTAGTCAGGTTCCATGCATTGAATAAATGGAAAATCATATCAATTAAAATTGGAGGATTAAATGATTGTTTATAGATTGAGAGGGCATCGATTTGTGAGTTTATATTGTTCAGATGTACCTGAAAGGTCTGTGACTTCTGAATTTGATTTTGTTTCTATGGAACTGGATAAACATTTCAATTATACAGGAGCCGCAATATCCTATCGTAGGGAAGAAATTGTAGAGAAATTTCGTGTAGAAAGAGATAAGGAGGGGAAACTTGTAAGGAAAGAAATATAACAAAGTAAATGAAGAACTAAGAATAAAATCATTATTACAAGGACAAGAGAAATCTTGTCCTTATTTTTGGTATAAGGAGAGGAGAAATGTTAACAGATTTAAAAACAAAATATCAGCTCGCAGCCATTTTTCAATGGTCTGTGAAGACAGTAGAAAAACACTTAACTGAAATGTCAAGAACGGAATATTCAAAGTATATTTTAGAACCAAGTAGAGATTTAAGGCGTATTAGTTTGTCCGGATATTATCAATTTCTGAAATATAGAGAAGAACAAAGGAAGAAAATGTTATAATAATGGAAGTACACACATTTTCTTGCTTGGTAACAAGGAGAAAAAATGTTTTATAAAAAATTAGATAATGGGAAATATCGTTTTTTTGAAAAATATTTTGATGATAATCAAGGAAAGTGGCGACAAGTAACTGTTACCATGAATTCTAAAAGTCGAGTATCGCAGTCAGAAGCTAAAAACAGACTTTCAAAGAAGATTGAGAAAAGGATAAAAGAAAGTACAGCTAGCAAAAGTGAAATTATACCAACGGTTCAAGAAGTATTTGATGAATGGCGTATTATACGGGATCAAGAATTAAAAGTATCTTCTCAATTTGTAGAAATAAGTGCTTTTAATATTTTTTTAAAGGAGTTTGGTAATTTAAAAATAAGAGAAGTGACGACTGCTAAAGTCCAGAAGTTCTTCATGGGATTACGTTTAGCACCTGCAACTCTTAGTTTAAGGAAAACTTACTACAGATTGCTTTTTTCTTATGCAAAGAGAATAGGTTATGTTAAAAATAATCCAATAGAAAATATAGTTTTGCCTAAAGTCAAGTTGACTCACGAACAACTTCAACGGAAAAAGGAGAAATTCTTAGACAAGAGAGATATGAGAAAACTTCTTGATTATTTGTATCAAGATAAGTGGCATTTCAGAAAAGCGTTGATGTTTGAGTTCTTATTTTTGACAGGGCTAAGAATAGGTGAACTTTTGGCGTTAAAATGGGAAGATATTGACCTTGATAATCAGAAGTTACATGTTAGGCATACGTTAAATATTCATGGCGTTCCTGCTCGAAATAGAGAGTTGTTATCTCCAAAAACTAGTCATTCTTATAGAAGTTTAATGCTAGATAATAGGTCTATGGAGATAATAGATTTTTTTTCTAGTGAGTATAAAGATGAAAATTTTGTATTTGTTGGAACTAAGAAGCAAACTTATGGACCTGACACTTTATCTAGGGTTTTTAAAAAAGCATGTACAGAGGCTTTAGGTGAAGGACAGTATAATTTACATATGCTTAGACATTCGCATATTTCTTTATTAGTTGAAATGAATATTCCTATTAAAGCGATAATGGAACGTGTGGGACATTCGGATGAAAAGATGATATTACAAATTTATAGTCATGTGACAGAAAATATTCAAAGTAGTTTATTGACGAAATTGAATGATTTAACTTTTTAAAAACTAACCAAGAAATTAACCAAAAATTAAAGGAGATGAGAGGAATACGTAGAAAGTTATCAATTTTTGAAACTCAAAAATAATGTCCTAATGTAGAAGTGTAGGAGGTTAGAGGTAAATAGGGGAGAATAATAACTTAAAATGTGTTAAAATAAGCCTATGAATGAAACTGAAAATATTATGGAAGAATTGCACTGTATTGGTTGCGGTGCACGGATTCAAACGGAAGATAAAAATGTCTTGGGTTTCTTGCCTGCAGGAGCGCTTGCAAAAAGAGGAGAAGATGATGCACTCTACTGCCAGCGCTGTTTCCGCCTTCGCCATTATAATGAAATCGCCGATGTCAGCTTGACAGACGATGATTTTTTGCGCCTTTTGAGCGAAATTGGAGAGCATGATGCTTTAATCGTGAATGTTGTTGACATTTTTGATTTCAACGGTTCTCTAATCCCAAGCTTACATCGTTTTACCGGCAATAATGACCTTCTCTTGGTGGCCAACAAGAAAGATATTTTGCCACATTCCTTGAAAGTTGGTAAACTGAGCGCTTGGCTCAAAGAGCAAGCAAAGCGTGCGGGCCTTCGTCCTCTTGATGTTCTTGTAACCTCAGCTAAAAATCAAGATGATGTTAGAGAGCTCATGGAAAAAATTGAGAAGATGCGCAAGGGTCGTGATGTTTATGTGGTTGGTGTAACAAATGTGGGGAAATCTACATTAATCAACGCCATTATCAAGCTGGTCACAGGTGATGACAATGTGATTACAACCAGCCGTTTCCCAGGAACAACTTTGGATAAGATTGAAATTCCTCTTGATGATGAGAGCTTGTTGATTGATACACCGGGGATTATTCACCGTGGGCAAATGGCACATTATCTCGAAGCGAAAGACCTGAAACTCGTTTCGCCTAAAAAAGAAATCAAACCTAAAACTTACCAACTTAATGCAGGACAAACTCTATTTTTAGGGGGCCTTGCACGTTTTGACTATATACAAGGTGAAAAACAAGGTCTTACCGTTTTTTGTGATAATGAATTAGACATTCATCGTACAAAATTGGCAGGTGCTACTGAATTTTATGAAAAACATGCGGGGGGGTTACTTCAACCGCCACGTGCGAAAAATCTTTCAGACTTCCCCAAGCTCATCCGTAAAGAATTTTCTGTCAAAGAAAAATCAGATATTGTTTTCTCTGGTCTAGGATGGATTCGAGTTGCGGAACGTGGTGTTGTTGCAGCATGGGTACCAGAGGGTGTTGATGTGGTCCTACGTAAGGCATTGGTATAAGAATGATAGATTTAGAAGAAAAACAAGAGCGTGTTTTGTTGGCTGGAGTCGAAACTTTTGAAAACAGTGAAAATTTCGAAAGCTCAATGCTTGAACTTGCAGAATTGACCAAAACTGCAGGTGGGATTGTAGTTGACGCTTTTACGCAAAAGCGTGACAAATACGACACTAAATTTTTGATTGGAACTGGTAAGCTTGAGCAGATGCGTTGGGCGATTGAAGTTGGAGAAATAGACACGGTTATCTTCAATGACCGTTTGACACCTCGGCAAAATATCAATCTTGAAGAAGCTTTGGGGGTCAAAGTGATTGACCGAATGCAGCTGATTTTGGATATCTTTGCATTGCGGGCACGTTCGCATGAAGGGATGCTTCAGGTAGAACAAGCTCAATTGAGCTATTTATTGCCACGTTTGGTCGGCCAAGGTATTATGCTGAGTCGCCAAGGAGGAGGTATTGGTTCTAAAGGTCCTGGTGAAAGTAAACTCGAAACAGATCGTCGTTATATTCGTACACGTATCGAAAATATTGAAAAACAGCTCAAAAAGGTTGAAAAAACACGCGAAACCATTCGGAAAAAACGCAAAGAAAGTTCAATATTTAAAATAGGCCTGATTGGCTATACCAATGCCGGTAAATCAAGCATAATGAACGCTCTGACCGAAAAAACGCAATATGAAAAAGATGAGCTTTTCGCAACGTTGGATGCGACAACGAAACTGGTGAAAATAAAAGAGGATTTTACAGTCAGTCTTACAGATACCGTTGGTTTTATTCAAGATTTGCCGACGGAACTGATTAAAGCATTCAAGTCTACCTTGGAAGAGTCGACATATGTTGATTTATTGATTCATGTCATTGATGCCAGCAATCCCCATCATGAAGTCCATGAAAGAACAGTCCAAAAATTAATGGAAGAAATGGATATCCAAGGGATTCCTGTGTTAAATGTCTATAATAAGATGGATATGGCTAAGGATTTTGTGCCAACTTTGGCACCAGCTGTACAGCTTTCAATCAAGTCAGACGAAGGTGTCCAATGGTTACGCACAGCAATCTTAGAAAAATTGCATGAGCTCTTTGTCGCTTTTGAGCTGGACTTGCCTTATACAATGGCTTATAAACTACCTGAACTGAAAAAACTAGCCATGGTCAACGATGTTGTCGAGGGTGAAACAGCCTATAAAGTGAAAGGACTTATTGCACCTAACATGATGTGGAAGCTGGATAATTATTAGAAAAGAGAAATAAAATGGAATTAACTGGAAAACAAAAGCGTTACTTGCGAAGCCTCGCAGTAAATATTCGCCCCGTAGTTCAAATCGGAAAATCTGGATTATCGAACGAAATCCTCACAAGTATCCGCCACGCTGCAGATGCGCGTGAATTAATTAAAGTCAACATCTTGCAAAATTCGGATGAAACAGCGGAAGATGTTGCGGAGATGATTGATGAAATGGGCCTCAATGTTGTCCAAATCATTGGGCGTAACATTGTTGTTTTTAAAGTCAGTGATCGTAAAGAAAATCGTAAAATTTCGGAAGATGTAAAAAAGGTATAAGTTATGTCGCTTGAACTTCTAACCCCTTTTACTAAGGTGGAACTGCAAGAGGAACCCCCTCGTGTTCGCCGTGCCATCGGCCTTTTTTGGGGAAACTTCAATCCAGTGCATATCGCACATTTAACAATTGCTGATCAAGTACGCCAACAGCTTAATTTGGAGCAGGTCATTTTTTTGCCAGAGCATAATACAGAGGGGCATATTACTCGAATGCTTGAGCTTGCACTAGAGGGAAAAGAAGGGCTCAGACTTAACCAGTGTCGTTGCCAGTCAAAAGAAGGAATCTATGAAACGGTAAAGGAACTGAAGGAAGAGTATCCAGAGATAGACTTTTACTTTATTATCGGTGGTGACTTGATTGGTAGTTTATCCAGATGGAAAAACATTGAAAAGCTCTTGGAATTAGTACAACTTGTTGGTGTACGTCGTCCGCGCTTCCGTGTGGGAACGAGTTATCCCATTTTGTGGGTAGACGTGCCTGGTATGGACATATCTGGAAATATGATACGGGAGCAGTTGAGCCGTGGAATTGTTCCCAACTTCTTGTTGTCACCAAAAGTTTTAGACTATATCAAGAAAGAAGGTCTCTATGTTTGAGTTTTATCCTGAAGTAAATCTGTCACGCGAGTCCTTACTTAAAAGGATAAAAGGGCAAATGTCTGAAAAACGTTTCAAACATATTTTGGGTGTAGAAAAAGCCGCGATTGCTCTTGCGGAAAAGTATGGTGTAAGTGTTCATAAAGCGAGTCTCGCTGCTCTTTTGCATGATTACGCGAAAGAGACAGAGGACCAAGTTTTTTTGGAATTGATTGACAAGTATAATTTAGATACGGATTTAAAAAATTGGGGCAACAATATCTGGCACGGTAGAGTGGGGATTTATAAAATACAAGAAGACTTGGAACTGAAAGATCCAGAAATCTTGCATGCCATAGAGGTTCATACTGTGGGAAGTCCCAATATGTCAAGCTTAGCTAAAGTGCTTTATGTTGCGGATTATATTGAAGAAGGCCGCGATTTCCCAGGTGTTATTGAAGCGCGAGCTATCGCAGATTGTTCTCTTAATATGGCAGTTGCCTTTGAGACGATGCGGCTTATCGATTATCTGGCAGAGCTTCGTGTTAAGATTTATCCTCAAAGTATCGAAACATATAACGCATTTATCAAATATCTTAAAGAATAATAAAATAGAAAATAGGAATAAAATGAATTCAAAACAATTACTCGAAACAGTTGTAAAAGCAGCCGATGATAAAAAAGCATTGGATATTGTAGCTCTTGATGTGGCTGCCGTATCAGGCGTTGCAGATTACTTCGTTGTCCTTGAAGCGATGAATACGCGCCAGATTGATGCGATTGTCGATAATGTCGCTGAAGAAGCGGACAAACTTGGTGTGCAAGCGGCAGGACATATTGAAGGTGATGCCCGTACAGGATGGGTTTTGGTTGACTTAGGTGACGTGATTGTCAATGTTTTTGACCATGATTCACGCTTGCGTTTTAACTTGGAAAAACTTTGGTCAGATGCACCACTTGTTGATATTAATGAATGGATTTCTGAATAAATGACAGCTTCTTATGAGGAATTTGCCCGGGTCTATGACTCTGTAATGGATGAAGAACTTTATGATCTATGGTTTGATTTTAGTCAAAGACATTTCCCAGCAAAAACCCAAAATATCATGGAACTGGCATGTGGTACAGGTATCCTGTCGATAAGATTTAGTCAAGCGGGTTACGAGGTAACCGGTGTTGATTTATCAGAGGAAATGCTGACTATTGCGGATAAACGCGCGCGTCAGCTGGGTGAACATATCATCTTTGTTACAGGAGACATGCGTGAATTGTCTGGGGAGGCAAAATTTGATGCGGTGACTTGCTATTCAGACTCGCTCTGCTACATGACAAATATCTCCGAAGTTCAACGTGTCTTTGATGGCGTTTATGAGTCTTTAAATGAAGAAGGTGTGTTTATCTTTGATGTCCATTCAACCTACCAGGTAGATTCTGTTTTTCCGGGTTATTCTTATCACGAAAACGATGAAGATTTTGCTTTTCTTTGGGATTCTTTTGAGGGGGATTATCCCCATTCAGTCGTTCATGAATTGACTTTCTTTGTTAAAGATTCAGAGGGAAGATTTGTTCGTAAAGACGAAGTGCACCAAGAGAGAACTTATCCAATAAAGGAGTACTTGAAAGGATTGCAGCAATTTTCTAAAGTGGAAGTATATGCAGATTTTCAAGATGAAAAACCAGATGAAGAAAGTTTACGTTGGTTCTTTGTATGCAAAAAATAATAGGAATAGTTGCTGAGTTTAACCCTTTTCACAATGGGCATAAATATTTATTAGATCAGGCAGGTGATGGTTTAAAAATCGTTGCCATGTCTGGAAATTTTATGCAGAGGGGCGAACCAGCTCTTTTTGATAAATGGACAAGAGCAGAAATGGCTCTAAAAAATGGTGCAGATATCGTGGTTGAGCTTCCTGTCATGGGATCTGTTCAGGCTGCGGATTTTTTTGCACAGGCAGCAGTAGATATTCTGGATAAAATGGAGATTGATGAACTTGTTTTCGGCTCTGAGTCTGCCCTTGATTATCAGAAAATCGTGACTCTTTACAAAGAGAAGTCAACAGAGATGGAGAACTTCATTAAAAATTTACCTGATACGCTGAGTTATCCTGAAAAAACTCAGATGATGTGGCAGAAGTTTTCAGGTTTACAGTTTGATGGGAATACACCTAACCATGTCCTTGCCCTCGCTTATGCCAAGGCCAGTGCGGGTAAAAATATACAGCTCCACGCCGTTCGCCGCAGTAATGATTTTCACTCTAAAAATTTATCAGGTCAAATTGCTTCAGCAACAGCTATTCGAGCTAATATCGACCAGCAGAATATTTTTAATTTTGTTCCTGAGAATCTAAAACAGCTCTATCAGCAACCAAGGGTTACTTGGGATGATTATTTCACTCTGCTCAAATATAAGGTGATTTCCCAAGATTTAAGTGACATTTTCCAAATGAACACAGAACTAGAAAACCGCATAAAAACTACCATCAAAAAAGCAAGGACTTTTGATGAATTGGTAGAAGCAGTGCATACGAAGCGATATACTAGAGCGCGTGTGAGAAGACTTTTAACCTATGTTTTATTGGATATTCCGCGTGATTTTCAGTTTCCTCAAAATATTCATGTGCTGGGGTTTACAACACAAGGACAAAAGCACTTAACTAAAGTTAAAGATAAGCTTGTAACGCGTATCGGCAAAGAAGCGTGGGATTCACTTACGCAAAAATCAGATGACATTTATCAATTAGGACATCGTGAGTTTAAAGAACAGAACCACGGGCGCAAACCATTGATTTTGTGATATAATATTTAAGAATAAATTGAGAATAGGAGGTGTCCCATGGGACGCAAATGGGCCAATATTGCCGCGAAAAAATCAGCTAAAGACGGAGCTACGTCAAAAGTTTATGCAAAATTTGGTGTTGAAATATATGTAGCCGCAAAGCAAGGAGAGCCAGATCCAGAATCAAATACAGCGCTCAAATTTGTTATTGAACGTGCTAAGCAAGCACAGGTTCCAAAGCATGTTATCGACAAAGCGATTGACAAAGCTAAAGGGGGATCAGAAGAGGCTTTCGTTTCAGGGCGTTATGAAGGGTTCGGTCCGAATGGCTCAATGATTATCTGTGAAACATTGACTTCAAATGTGAACCGTACAATTTCTAATATACGGACGATTTTCCATAAAAATGGTGGAAACATTGGAGCAGAAGGTTCAGTGAGTTATATGTTCGACAATACAGGTGTGATTGTTTTTGCTGGAGAAGATGCAGATGAAATTTTTGAATATTTGATGGAAAAAGATATTGATGTTCGTGATGTTTCTGCTGAAGAAGGTCAAATTATTGTTTATACGGAGCCGACAGATTTACATAAAGCAATCGCCGCCCTTAAAGAAAAAGGTATTACAGAATTTACAACAACTGAACTCGAAATGATTGCACAGAGTGAAGTTGAACTTTCAGGTGAGGATTTGGAAATCTTTGAAGGCCTAGTAGAGGCTTTGGAAGATGACGATGATGTACAGAAAGTTTACCACAATGTAGAAAATGTGTAACTGTGCTTATATATCAATGTTTATAGACATTGTTCTTGCGTGTTCTTTCCTAGAAGGGGCAGAAAGTTATTAAACTCAAGTGCTATATTTAATACAGCACTTGAGTTTTGGTAAAATAAGAGTATGAAAAAAAGAGCTTGTTAGTAGCAAGATCTATGTAGCCGTATTAAGAACGCTAAGCTAGTATTATAATTATTATAGGAATAACTGTTATTACTCTGCTAAAGTGAGACAGTTATTTTTTTATCGTTGATTTATAACGTCAGCGTTGCCAATGCAAGAGCAAACATTAAAGCTCAAATCTAGACAAATTCTTTCGTCTTTCTGTTTTTGTCAAGTATGCTCACGAAGTACTCATAAGCATCACCTTAAGTCGGGCTACTGTCCTTTAACTTCGACAAAAATTATGATAGTATGACTTATTTAAAATATACGGTAGGATAAAAAAATTAGTTTTGAGGTCTGGTAACAGACCTCAATCCGAACGAAGGAAAAAATTTTCAGGAAATCTCCCACTAAATA
>NZ_WIVG01000058.1 GCF_016758115.1 Lactococcus garvieae | reverse complement strand
CTTTAAATATGAAAAGACCTGTCTTATGACAAGTCTTTATTAATCTATACAATAAAAATGGGTGATTGACTCATCTCTAATTCTATTGGTATTCATAAAAACCTCCTTAATTCATCAAGGGAAAGTCAACCGCGCTGATTAAATACTTCCCTTCTTCTTCTTGAACAGAAATTTTTAAAACCTGTGGTGTAACCTTATTATCATTAAGTGTGTAAGATACTAAAGCTAAATAATCATACTTCCCTCCTGAATAAACATCTGTCGAAGTAATACTTGAACTCATCTTAATATCTTTTTCAGGTTTAACTAAATGTAATTTCTTTTGAACAGCTTCATTACAAAATTCTCTCGTCGCCTGATTACGCTCTGTCTCAGAAGAATAGTTGTAATAACTCTCTAAAAATTTATCAATCGTTTCTTTAGGATCAAGAGTATCTTCTAAAGAAATCTCAGAACTTGACGCACTGGTCTCTTCTTTTACAGCACTCTGTGCAGTCGCATCTTCTTTTTTCTCAGAAGATGTTTTACTTCTATTATTTTGATTACTTTTAGGCAGAAAGAAAACAATAGACAGTACAACAATTATCACTATAAATATTCTTTTTTTCATTTTTCCTCTTCCCCTATTAAAAAGATTTCAAAAGCCAATACATCAACACAAACAATGTCACAACCGAAAAAACTACTTTTAAACTTATCTGCTCTTTCGAACTTGTACACCTATAGTCTATAAGTTCAAAAATACTTTTCACATTATAGATAAGGCATAAAGCTAAAATTAAATATTCAATATGCATTTCCAACTCTCCATGCTTCTAAAGAAATCATTTACTTTTTAGGTGGGATACAAATACTTGTGATACTTTCATCCCAGTTTCTTGTCATACTTTGTACAATTTGAACACCACCTACATTTTGCTCATAAGTTACAAATTTTGTTCCCTTTACAGAACTAATGATACCTGTGTGCCCATAGGGATTCGTACTCATCGAACCTGCGACTGAACCTGCTCCCCAATTTACAATGCTCCCTGCAACTAACTGATTCGCAGAAGGATTAAAAATGACTTTCCACCCCGCAGCCTCTAACTGCGCCTTATTATCTGAACCTATATCCGAAGCATTTAAGCCATGAAGCGTTAGTCCGCTAATGGCATGCGCATAATAATTAGATAAAGCATAACACTGCCCTGAACCCACCGTTTTCCCAAGCACATCATCAAGAAGTTTAATACTTCCGCCAGATGAAGCAGCGCCGTTAAAGTAGGCATACCACTGGTTGGCCAGCTGAGCAATCATTTCTATCTTGCTCTGTCCATCCGATAAGCTCACCCCCTCATAGTAGAGCGACCAATCTTTGGCGGCTTGGACAGGGTCTTTAGACTTACTCAATAAATCTTTCACCTTAGAATAAGAGCCATTTAACTCATAATCAAGGAGTTTTAACTCATTATCAAGGGTCAAAGTAGACAAGTCCATTCCCTTAATGGAGCCTTCCGCATGGATGCGATTGCCATTAATGAAACTCCCCCAACCCGACCACTGAAAAAGTCCCGCCACTCCTCCTGCAGGGTTAATGGCTTTGGGATCAAAATTACTTTCCCGTTGCCCGACCGCAAGAGCACCCGAAGCCCCTGCCGAAGTAAAATGCTGTTCTTTCATCAAGTGCTGATACGTTTTTGTCGCAACCTTTAGGGCTTCTCCTGTCACAGGAGGTGTGCCATTGCCTGATATATCACCATTGACCTCAACTTTTGCACCTACAAGAAGCGCTAAGATCATAAAAAAACTTGAAAATACAACAAAAATAACAAGCAAGGGACTTAACCACAATAAAAGTTTAAACCTTATTTTTTTCTTTATCCTCATTATTTTTTTGTCAATCTCCTTTGCAAGCGCTCTTTAGCAACCTGAGATTTTAATGCTTCTTTACGCCTATTCGCTCTTTGTAACATTTCACGTTGTATTTCAAGCTTTTGTTCAGCCCTTTTACGCGCTGCTAAACGTTCTTCTTGAAGTCTTTCGTCACTCAATCGCTTAACTTCTTTATTTTTATTGACTTGACTATAATTTCCTAGACGTTTTTCAAGCATTAATCTTCGCTGTTCTAATTGATGATTCTTTTCCTCATTTTTAGCCGAAAGTTTTTCTTTATAAGAAGGGTTATATTCGCCATAAGCCCCTTGAATCGCAGACATAGCCTTATGAATTTTACCCTTTCCATCTATTTGTTTATTCAGTCGAGCCAAGCGCCTTTCATCTTTATTATGTTTCATCAAAGAGGAAGCCCTCGTTTTATTCCATTCATCGCTGTTTTTCGGATTTTCTAACTTTTTATTGTCTCTCCTTTGAGCGCTATCCCTCAAAGAATTTATGGCTTTATAAGGAGCTGTTTTTATATTTTTAGCAGCCAAAGCCATAGACATACCACCCGCTGACATGGCTAGACCTACTGGCGCTGTATTTTTTAATGCCTGAGCAGAAGAGGAGACAATTCTACGCCCCTTATTTAATTTAGAGTTGAGATTTGTTACAATACCAGAACTTTCAAAGATTTTTCCAAGTCTTTTTCTGTAATGATACATGATGAAATAGGTAAAGAATTTAAGCAAAACGATAAAGAAGTAATCATTGATACCTATTTTTGTTAAGACACTTGTAATCAAACCGTCGAAAATAAATAAAAGTGAGGACGCAGAAGTAAGAAGAACAGAAAGAACTAAGACAATAAATATCTCTTTTATCAAATTGCCAATTATTTTTTCACAAGTTGGAAAAAAGGACATCAACGTCGCAACGACCCCTAAAAATAACAATAAGAGCACAATAAGCTGTAAAGCAAAAGACCCAATGGAGAAACCTAAAAGCAAGGTGCCATATAAAATAGCATTCAATAATGCTCCAACAATTGTACAGAACTTATCCCCAAACGAAGAGACGCCTAAATGTTTATCTTTCCACTCTTTTTCATACTTTTTCAAATCTTCCGTTTCATGATGTGCTAACAAAGTCTTATAACGGTCATCTTTCATGGCTTGTTCTTGACTGTCAAAATTCAAAGCAATAAAAGGTTTCATGAGAAGAAGATCTAAAGTATCATCTACAGAAGTTCTTTTTACACTCGGTAGGGTGACACTGCTTAATATTTCCTTGTTTGCATGAGAGAGATTCGTATTTAATTCACTTACTATTTTTGGACCAAATGCAAAAAATGAGGCATTCGTCAAAAGAAGAAGTAAAATCTTCATCACAACTTGACCAAAAACTCCTTTGGCAAAGCCCCATAACAAATACGTAACGATCCCCGCCGCAATCACATAAATCAAGCCTGAATTAAAAAGCTGAGTATATATTGATTGACTACTTTCAAATATTACAGAAGACCATGTCTGAATTAAATCTTGACCTTCCAATCCAGACTTTACAACAGAAATAAAATCATATATTTTTTGAACCGGAAAAAACAAGCCTTGTAAAAATGTATGAATTAAAGCTGAGATTGCCTCACCAATATCAAACTTATTGTCGCCCGTAAAAGCATAAGAAGTATAGTTATTAAAATCAGTTGTTGCGTCCGCAAACGCTATCGTTGGTGAAAGCAAAAAGAAAAAGCTTATTAAAGCCAACTTAATTTTTATTTTCATCTCTCCTCTCCTTAAGCTACAGATTTCAACATTGTATCTACAGTATTGTAGAGTTTCATAATATCTTGATCTAACCCGTCAACCGTCATACGTGCAACGCGAGAAAATACATCCAAATAGATACATTGCCCCATCGTCATATTTGACATCCAAAGTATCGTCGTTTCGTTCACTGGTATTTTAAGATATTTTAAAACATCTTCCACTTCTGATTTTTCAAGGAAGGCAAAAACCTTACCAAAAGAAGTTGTATCATCCTCTGTGACAATATCATGAATGGACTGCGTAATATAAAAGAGTGTATTATTTTCAGAGCGACCGACACGTTTCATACGCTTTAAGATACCTCGACCAATATCGCTTGAATTAAAGAACCATGCCTCATCAAAGAATTCAACTGTTTCAACATTGCGTTCTCTCTTACCAAATTCTGTACAGAAGTAACCCAAAGCATACATAACCGCAAGTGACTTTTTCTGATAAGAAGTAGGGAGGTCACCTTTGTTTGGCAAGTCTAAGCCTGAAATTTCCAAAATGGTAATCCGTTCTTTCAAGCTTACTGAACCATTTTGACCGTATGAGAAAACAAGGGATACCAATGTACCATCAGACATAGAAAGCAAAAATTGAGCGGTGGATTTAACTTCCTTATCCCCATGCTCTACAAGATAATCAAAAACATGTTTCATCCCCACTCTCTCACCGGAAGAACGTTTAGCCAAAAAAATATCCATCGCGTTCTTAAAAGCAGTCAAAAAATCTTGAGAAACTTCTGCTAATTCATCAATTATATTTTCTGCCAAATCATAACAAGCTGTATCATCCATAAGAAAGACTAAGGGATCAAGTACACCTTGGTTTCTTTTATCTTCTGCATTTAAAGTAACAAAATTAATCGTGTCAATATATTTTATGAGGGCCTTTCTTAAATCGCTTGGGTTTTCATCTTCTAAAAACTCACGTTTAACTTGTTCAAATTGTCTTCTCACTTCCATTTTGGGATCGATATACAAAACTTTTGATTTTAATAAAGAAGCGTAAAGAAACTGTTGTTTAGTAAAGAATGATTTACCCGACCCTGTTTCACCAATTACTGCAACATGACTGTTATTTGTTGTTTTTCCTTTTATATCTAATTTATTGGCTAAGAATAAATTTGAAAAAATCAAGTTAGAAGAATTTGAAAGAGCTTTTCTGTAGTCTCCTCGCCACGAAGAAATTTGATTATCAATACGCCCTGTATAAAAACCCACGGACTCGCCTAAGCGGGTATCCACAAAAAAGAGGTGTTCACAAAAAGCTTCCAGAGTTGCAGGTTGTCTGTAATTTTTATCAACAATCGATAAAAATTCTGTAGGTCTATTTCTAAAAAATAAGGATATTTGTTCTCCCCCACCTGTGGATACCTCTATTTCAAAAGCTGACAAGCGCTCAATAAGTTGGTTTTCCCTATCTTCCAACTCCTCCATACTTTTAGCTGAGAGAGTCATTAAACAATTAAACTCAACAAATAGTTCTTTGGCATCTACTTGATCTTCCATGACATCCAACATATCTTTTGAGTCTATAACAGAACTTTTTTGAACAGAATCCTGTTCATAAGCTTCTACCATCGCATTTTTTAAGTTTTTTCTCGCTCTACGCCCTTTAGAAGCAACCGAATTTAGCCCTTTCATATTTGAAAAAGCAACATGAAAGTTTGTTTCGATAGGAAATATGAATGTTTTAAGAAAGTCTAACAAATAGAGTCCCTCTACATTATTCGGATAATAAGCAATAGGTAAGGTTTTTGAAAAAGACTTTAACTCCCCACGTTCTAAAATGGCAACGCCTCCTTCAAAGCGCACTTCCCTGTCATCAATATTTTCAATGGAGTTCAAAACTTTAGCCCCTTCAAATTCAAGTCGTAAATCTAAACCTCTTGTGTAAGGATGTTTAAGAATAATTGCAGTTTGTAATTCTGTTAAAGGTTCCGCAGACAAATAAGCTAAAGTTCTTTCCATATTAAAATTTAAGCGTTCATATTCTTTAAACCAATCCAATTCAAAATCAGTTTTTAAATTTAATACGCGTAAGGTTTGTTCTTTAAAATCCTCAAAAGCCATTTTAAAAGCTTTACGTATATCTTTTGCAATGATTTTATTTTTTAAAGGGACAAGTACAAAAGACTTATATTCAAATTTATCTTCAAACTCCATATCTAATTTATTCAACATAATATTAGAAATTTCATAAGCTAAATCTGATGTATCTTCCGCAAAGTCTTGTGAGAGCAACTCAAACTTCGGCAACAAATCTAAAGGAAAAGGTAAATTTAAAATATTAAACTGTTTTTGAGGATAGAGAGCAGCCAATGTGTCAAATGTCACTCCAACAGACTTTATGCGTGCTTCTTGGTCAACCTGAGAAACAACAGAAGAAGGTACTTCATAAAATGCGACTACTTCTCCACTCTCCTTCAAAGCCAAATTATTGTGAATCGCCACAATATCATTTTTCAATTTCATCTAAAAACTCCTTTTCTTGTTTTCTCTTATAAAATTTGCCTTTATAAAAATAGCCTTCATCATATATGCCAAATTGCAGAAATTCGGAAAGTCTATCATAGATATAGACTAAAAATGTTTTGCCATCTATTTTTAACTCTGAAAATATTTGCCCTCCTTTTAAGGAGAGCCCCCCATAAATAAGTACATATCTTAACCCCCATGGTAAAAATGAAAGAATGGGATCAAATACTTGGAAAAACAAAAAATATAAAATCCCACAATAAATAAACAAAGAAAGTTTATGGGGATTATTAAAAGAAAAACTATCTGTAATTTTTTGAACCCAAATAGGTTGTTCTAACGCTCTTTTAAAATTATATTTTCTGTTTTCCATGAATCTATACCCCAAATATTTTATTGATAATTTCTGCAATACTACTCAATACAGCGGCAGGTCCTGTGCCAACAGCCCAGACAACAGAGCCAATAATCAGAATACCAACCATTTTCCCCCAAGCCTGCGCTTTAATTTCTTTAATCATAAAAATAACAACAAGACCAATCACTGCCCATTGTCCTAAGTTTTTCCAGCCCCATTGCCAAAGACTTTGAAAGCCTACACCACTGTCCGCAAAAGCAAGGCGTGGAAAAATCATCAATAGAAAAGACACAAAGGATAGTTCAATTTTTTTTACTAATTTTTTTGACATTTTTCTTCCTTTCTTAATCCGCATAATTTGCTGGAATATAATAGTTAAAATCAGTCGCAAAATATGTTTTGCCATTTTGCTTGATTTCAAATGAAAATTCTTGCTTATACTCCCCTAACTCTGAATGGAACAGCGCTTGAACATAAGCTTTATAAGCACCGTTCGCTTGTTTTTTATAATAACTATAAGAAACTTTATTAAACTTCTCTGCAGAGTTATAGTTGAGACCTGACGAAATAGTTCCCAAAGCATTTTGATTCGTCGTATAAGCTGTAAACAATCCTTCTACAAACTTATCTAAATCTTTTTTCGTCTCATCTGGAAGTTGATCGCTTGCAAGAAGTTCTCTCTTTACATTTTGTTTCCCATAAATGCTTTGTTCATCTTGCACAAATGGCACACCAACAACGACATAACCCTTATCTTTTTTCTCAAAATACACTGTCGTTTGAACCGTTTTAGATTTAAGGTTTTTAGATTTTTTTGAACCTGTTTCATAAGTCACGAGATACTCCGCTTTTTCTTTTCCCAAAGAAAGCAATGTACTTTCAATAAAACGTGAACTCTTCCGCTTACTTAAATCTTCTTGATATTCTTTACCATAAAAAGAAGACATTTTTGTGCTGTAATCTTTTTGACTATTTTTATTAGCAGGATAGTCAAAATAAGATTTTATGAAATTATCAAGAAATAATTTTGCCTTAAAATCAACACTTTCAGAATACTTACTCCTTTCAGAAACATTTATTGTCTTTACCTCATGGATAGGTTTATAACCGCTCAAGATAAAAAAAGATAAAAAAACTACAAGTGAAAGAAGAAGGAAAAGAAAGCCTCTCACGATCCAAATCACCGTCTTTGGAGAAATTTTTTTATTTTGATAAAGATTAAATTTCTTTCGTGCTTTAATTTTGGGTCTTCCACTCTTTTTTTGAGTTTTCTTAGCAAAAGAAAAAGTTTTTTTCTTAGGAGCTTTATCGTCTTCTTGAGGCTTATCCACATAGGTTGTGTCCTCTTCCTCTTTGACGTCCGTTACTCCTTGAGTTTCTTCTAGAAGAGGCTCTAAGACCCCTCCTGCTTCATCAAAAGCCACAAGCAACTTGTCCATTTCCTCTTCTGTTAATGGGGAAGCTACACTTTTAGCTTCTATCCCTTCTTTTTGGGCAAGAAAAAGGAGGGCTTGACTTTTCACCCCCAACTCTCTTGCCAGTTTATAAATTTCCAATGGTTTACCTCCTATTATTCATCGAGGTCTTATTCTAGCCTCTAAATTTTTGTTGGATATCCGCAATAGTATTTAAACTATTGTTTAAAAGGTCAAGCGTAGACTCAAGACTATCCATAGCGATCAAAAGATGACGCAAATCCTTTGAGCGATTACTTTTTTGTAAAAACACTAAGAGCTCATCCAAAGTGTACTCTCGTTTTCTAAAATCCGATTTAATATCTACCGCCTTATCAAACAGAAGAGATACTTCACTTGTTAACTTATTTATCATTTTTTCCTTTCTTGATGTTATAATTAAAGATAATTTTTTAAAGGAGAAATCACATGTCTACATTTACAGAAGAACAATTAGAACAGATAGAGGATGTTTTAAGAAAAGTACTTCATCGTCATACTGAAATCATTAGTGAACATTTAGCTGAAGCTTTACGTTTTAAGTTAGAAATTGACTTTTTAACCCTTAATAGAGCACTTTACGCACCGCTTGACTTTGAAATGCAAAGTTTACAACATAAGCTCTATAAAGCTTTAGAAGCCATAGAAGAATAGCCTTCTATTCAACAATCATAACTCCCTCAATGTTATAATAAATGTAAAATATTTTACATTCATTTTAGGAAAAACATGACAGAAACTTTAATAACTATATTGCATTTTATTGGAACTATTATAGCTACATTATTCACAATAATAGGAAAAATATGGCTTGATAAAAAGCAACACAAAAATAAAGCTTATTCCCAGAATATAGCAACAAAACTTGACGATGATTTATTTTCAATCTATCAAAATAATTTAGAAACTATTCTTTATAAAAATATTATTTATATCGAAACTGAAAACTTTCCTTTAAAAGAAAATGAAGTTTCTTTGAAAAGGCTAACTAACATTTTAGCTGAAATCGCAAGTACAATTTTATCTGACCAAGTTCTTTATTCGTATTTAGATGAAAATTTTATTAATTCCTTATATACTCTAATAGCAAGTATTGATAATATTTCAATCAAACCTACCAAAAAAGAGATGAAAACAATCAATGATAATTATCAAATATTTTCAAACATCTATTTTTCTAGACTTAACCAAGTTAGAAAGGGCTTATCCCTTTCTACAAGAGGTTTAATTTACAGAGATATGCTCCATCTCTACAAAAACAAAAGCCAAAAAAGATTTCATATTGCTTATCACACAAAGAGCTTTGTACTTTACACACTTTATCTTCTGATTATTGTAGTTTGGCTTCCTATTCTTATTGTTTCTATTTGGCAATATATTCAAAATCTGATAAATTTAATTGAAGAAATTCACCCTTATATATCTTCAAACCAATAAACAATATAGCCATAAATAAAATCACCAGTACTTCTTCCACCACTCGTATTTTGACGAATAATTGGTACTATCTCATCAATATTTTTCCCTACAACAAACATATTAACCTCCTCTGCAGAGGCGTGTGCCAAAACTTTACCATGCTTTTTACACATTTTTTCCTCCAAAGTAAATCAACTTTTATAAGTCAAGTAGAAAATACTTGACTTTTAGTTATTCTTAAAATTAATTTCCACTTCCTCATTATCATCCAAATCATTTTGTTGGCTCTATGCTATCTCCCTATCTTACGGACATAGCCATTTGAGGTTTGACGGTAGCCACGTAGGGCTAAATCACGGCCATAAGCTGCGTAGTCAAAATACAGCTCCAGAGTCGATGGTTCAAAACTTTCTAACCCGCCCATTTGTTCAACCACTTCATAGGCTAAATCCTCCTCATCATCAGCTTCTACAAAGTCAAAATCATCTCCCAGCTCCAGAACTTCTTCTAGAGTATAGATTTCTAGAATATCTTCAATATGGTCCATATGAGACACTTCTTCTAGCTGTTGGGCATAAGCATTGAGTTCTTTTATGGAAGAATATTCGCTTACTGAAAAGCCATAAAAGTTTTCAAAAGCATGAATGGCATATTCTTCTCCATGGACTTCATCAAGCAACAAGTCCCGTTGCACTCTACGATAATCTACGGGTAAGTCATACCACTTCCCTCTAGCTTGACCTCGGTTATAGCTGCCTAAGTTGACAATATATACTCTTG
>NZ_WIVG01000057.1 GCF_016758115.1 Lactococcus garvieae | reverse complement strand
GCAGTAGATTTTAATCTACCACCACAGATTATACAGAACCAGTAGTCTTAATTTTGTAAAAAGTCTTGATCACAGAGGTCAAGGATTTTTTTCATTATTTTCAAAAGAATGAAAAACTAATCATTTTAATAATAAAAAATTAAAAAAATCATTTAAATGTGTTGCTGATTTATTAAAATTGTAGTAGAATAGAGCGAAAACACTTTCAAATAAGAAATATAAGGAGTACATTGAACAACATGAAAAAATTGTCTAAGACCGCCTATGGCGGCATCGCAGGGAAAGATTATATCCCTTACGAAGATGGACGCAAAAAGAGTGCTGGAAACCCCGTTGTAGTTATTATTGGTATTATTTTGGCGATTCTCTTTGCAGCATCTACTGCATATTCGGGAATGCGTGCAGGTTTGACAGTAGCTGCCGGTATCCCAGGAGCTATTCTTGGTTCAGGACTTTTATCAATTTTTATCCGTAAAAATAACTTCCTGATGAAGAATATTCTTCAATCAATGGCAACTGGTGGTGAATCAATTGCTTCAGGTCTTATCTTTGTACTACCAGCAGTTATCCTCATTGGACAACAAGTGACTTTCTTTGAAGGTGTTATTGTTGGTGTTGCTGCTGTTCTTGTATCGCTTGGTATCTTGTCATTTGTTCAAGATTATCTCTTGGTAGAAGAGCATGGAACACTTGTTTATCCAGAAGCAATGGCTATTTCAGAAACTCTTGTTGCTTCATCAACAGGTGGTAACTCACTTAAATACATGGGAATTGGTTTCGGTGTAGGTGGTATTATTACAGCTTTCACATCAGCAGTTTTTGGTATTATTAACAACGTTGTAAGCTACACAAATGAAACATTTTACAAATGGAAACTTGAGATTGAAGTAAATCCTATGCTAGCAGCTATTGGTTTTATTGTTGGTCTTGAGGTTGCCGTAATGATGTTTGCGGGATCTATTCTTGCGAACTTTGGTATCGTTCCATTGATTGGCTACTTTTCAGAGATGGCTGGTGGTGGCCATAATGTTTGGAACGACACTTCAATTACGATTCAAGCGATGGACTTTGCTGCCATTTCAGGTTCATATGTAAGATATATTGGTGCAGGTATGATGATTTCTGGCGGTATGATTGGTGCTATCCGTCTTATCCCAACAATTATCAATTCTGTAAAAGCAACACTTGAAGGTCGTAAAAATGCTGAAGCTGGCGAACGTGATTCACTTGGTATCTTTGCTATCCTTATTGGTATTGTTGCAACGTTTATCGTTGGTTTCCTTATCTCTGGCGGAAATATTGCGATGGCTTTCATTGCAGGTATCTTGTCAATCATCCTTTCCATGTTATTCATCATCGTTGCAGGGCGTTTGACTGGTACAATTGGTACCTCTAACTTACCTGTATCTGGTATGACAATTGCATCACTTGTTATCATGACTTTAGTCTTCTTGGTGATGGGCTGGACATCTGATGCTGATTTGAAATCACTCTTGCTTTTCGGTACTTTCATCGTTGTAGCGATTTCTGTAGCTGGTGGTTATACACAAGCGCAAAAAGTTACATTCATCACGGGTGGTAATAAATATGAAGTACGCCGCTTCTTCCTCGTTGCTGCTGTTCTTGGGGTTGTTGTCGTAACAGGTGTTATTGTATTACTTAGTGATCAGCTGGCCTTAACAGGTGATGCAGCACAGTTTGCACTGCCACAAGCCAACTTAATGGCAACTTTGACTGATGGTATCATTGGTGGAGAACTTCCATGGCATATGATTATTGCAGGTATCGTGTTTGGTATTATTCTTTACATGATTAAAGTTCCGGTTATGACTTTTGCCATTGGTTTCTACCTCCCAATTTCAACAACATCAATTATTTTAGTTGGTGCATTAGTTCGTGTTTTGATTGGAATCCTCAGTAAAAAAGATACTGAGGCAGTGCAAGAGGAACGCATGTCATCAGGTGTTTCTCTCTCATCTGGTTTAGTTGCTGGAGCATCTATCATTGGGTTGCTGGGTATTATTCTCCAAGTAACAGGCGTTGTAACGCCTGGAACACCAACAGGTTTCCTCGGCTCCAACAGTATGGCTTGGATTCTCATGCTAATCTTAGTTGTTGCAATCATAGTACCTCTGATGTCCGTCAAAAAAGCTTCGACATCTACCAAAACTGAAAATGAATAACAAGAAAAAAGAAGGAATTTCAGATAAAAATTTGAATATGATTTTCCGAAAAAAAGACAAAGTGCTATTTGAATGGCATGAGGGTCGAATTCGGATTTATAAAGATCAAAAACATTGGACACAAAATCTCATGCGTAAGATGGGGGCAAAAATACCTCAGCGTACCTATATGTCTTTGGATGAATATGGTACATTTGTCTTTAGTATGATTGATGGAAAGACTACTGTAAAAGAGATAGGAGAAGCACTTAGTGCTCAGCATGAGGAAGCTTCTCAACAGCTCTATGAACGGCTTTTCCTTTATCTCAATCATTTAGAAACTGTTGAAAAATGGATTGAGATTGTTGAAAAAGGGGAGTAATCTCCTTTTTCTCTTGACTTATTTTTAGAAGAATTAGATAAATTTTTCTCAAAAATATTGGAAAGCTAAAAATAGAACTATAAAAACCTTGATTATTATGATATAATGGGGTGTAAAACTAAAAATTAACTAGGAGAAAACTATGGCTCGCGAATTTTCACTTGAAAATACTCGTAATATCGGTATCATGGCTCACGTCGATGCCGGTAAAACAACTACCACTGAACGTGTCCTTTACTATACTGGTAAAATTCACAAAATCGGTGAAACGCACGAAGGTGCATCACAAATGGACTGGATGGAGCAAGAACAAGAACGTGGTATCACTATCACTTCTGCTGCAACAACTGCCCAATGGAAAGGCAATCGTGTAAACATTATCGATACACCGGGTCACGTGGACTTCACGATTGAAGTACAACGTTCACTCCGTGTCCTTGATGGTGCAGTAACAGTACTTGATGCTCAATCAGGTGTTGAACCACAAACTGAAACAGTTTGGCGTCAGGCAACTGAATATAAAGTTCCACGTATCGTCTTTGCGAACAAAATGGATAAAGTCGGTGCTGATTTCTTCTACTCACTTTCTACATTACATGATCGTTTAGGTGCTAACGCTCATCCGATCCAAATTCCAATTGGTTCTGAAGAAGATTTCGTAGGAATCATTGACTTGGTAACTATGCGTGCGGAAATCTATACTAATGACCTTGGTACAGATATCCGTGATGAAGAAATTCCAGCAGAATACAAAGAACAAGCTGAAGAATGGCGTACAAAGCTTATTGAAGCTGTTGCTGAAACAGACGAAGACTTGATGGAAAAATACTTTGCCGGTGAAGAAATCACTGAAGCAGAGTTGAAGGCTGCTATTCGTAAAGCAACAATCAACGTTGAATTCTACCCAATGCTTGCAGGTTCTGCCTTCAAGAACAAGGGTGTTCAAATGATGCTTGATGCAGTTATTGATTACCTCCCAAGCCCATTGGACATCCCTGCAATCAAAGGTGTTAACCCAGATACAGACGAAGAAGACGAACGCCCAGCATCAGATGATGCTCCATTTGCGGCACTTGCCTTCAAGATCATGACTGACCCATTTGTTGGACGTCTTTCATTCTTCCGTGTTTACTCAGGGACATTGGATGCTGGTTCATACGTTTTGAATACTTCTAAAGGTAAACGTGAACGTATCGGACGTATTCTCCAAATGCATGCGAACACACGTCAAGAAATTCAAACAGTTTATGCTGGTGATATCGCTGCTGCTGTTGGTTTGAAAAATACAACAACTGGTGATTCATTGACTGACGAAAAAGCAAAAATTATCCTTGAGTCTATCGATGTTCCAGAACCAGTTATCCAACTTTCTGTTGAACCTAAATCTAAAGCTGACCAAGATAAAATGGGTGTCGCCCTTACTAAATTGGCAGAAGAAGATCCAACATTCCGCGTTGAAACAAACGTTGAAACTGGTGAAACAGTTATCTCTGGTATGGGTGAACTTCACCTTGACGTCCTTGTTGACCGTATGAAACGTGAATTCAAAGTTGAAGCTAACGTTGGTGCGCCTCAAGTATCATACCGTGAAACTTTCCGTGCACCTACTCAAGCACGTGGATTCTTCAAACGTCAATCAGGTGGTAAAGGTCAATACGGTGATGTATGGATCGAATTCACACCAAACGAAGAAGGTGCTGGTTTCGAATTTGAAAATGCTATCGTCGGTGGTGTGGTTCCACGTGAATTTGTACCTGCCGTTGAAAAAGGTTTAGTAGAAACTATGGCTAACGGTGTTCTTGCGGGTTACCCAATGGTTGATATTAAAGCTAAACTTTACGATGGTTCATATCACGATGTCGATTCATCAGAAACTGCCTTCAAGGTTGCGGCTTCACTTGCTATGAAAGAAGCTGCTAAGACTGCACAACCTGCAATCCTTGAACCAATGATGAAAGTTGTCATCACAGTTCCTGAAGAAAACCTCGGTGATGTTATGGGTCACGTAACAGCGCGTCGTGGACGTGTAAACAGCATGGAAGCACATGGTAAATCACAAATCGTTAACGCATTTGTACCACTTGCTGAAATGTTTGGTTATGCAACTACACTTCGTTCAGCTTCACAAGGTCGTGGTACATTTATGATGACATTTGACCACTACGAAGATGTACCTAAATCAGTACAAGAAGAAATTATCAAGAAAAACGGTCGCGGTGGCGATGCTGAATAATCTTTGATTATTTCATTTATGTAAAAAAGCAGAATCTGAGAGAGGTTTTGCTTTTTTGTTTTAAGGATAGAACATTAGAAATTAGAATTATTAGTTCTCTTTGTAGTAGTTTTTTCACTTGATTGTTCGGTTTTTCTAAGTTATAATTAAAGTGTTAGAAGGAAAAGTGGTGAATAATATGAAAAGAAACGAACGATTAGTGGATTTTACAAATTTTTTACTAAATAGACCTAATAGAATGTTGAATCTTAACGAAATTAGCAAGCGTTACGAAGTTGCCAAGTCCTCTATTTCGGAAGACCTCGTTTTCATCAAACGCGTCTTTGAAAATCAAAATATTGGAATTGTTGAAACTTTTCCTGGAAGTTTAGGTGGAGTGCGTTTCACACCTCATATTTCAGATGAAGTTTCCTATGAACGCGCGATGGAACTCGCCAATCTCTTACGGGAGGAAAATCGTATCTTACCTGGAGGTTATATCTATCTTTCAGATATCTTAGGTCATCCAGCTAATTTAAAAAAAATCGGACAGATTATTGCTCATGAATATTGCGAAAAACAGATTGATGTTGTTAT
Organism: Lactococcus garvieae; assembly: GCF_016758115.1. GTDB lineage: Bacteria > Bacillota > Bacilli > Lactobacillales > Streptococcaceae > Lactococcus > Lactococcus muris. The sequence goes on along the minus strand of NZ_WIVG01000057.1, from coordinate 5,177 downwards.
GACTATCGCTACAAAAGGAATTCCCATCGCACAGTCTGTCGCTGAAATATTGGATGTACCCTTTGTTATCGTTCGTCGAGACCCTAAAGTCACTGAGGGAGCCACGCTAAATGTGAACTATATGTCAGGGTCAAGCAGCCGTGTCGAAAATATGACTCTTTCTAAACGCAGTTTATCTATTGGTCAAAGTGTCTTGATTGTTGATGATTTTATGAAAGGGGCAGGAACAATCAATGGTATGAAGAGCCTTGTTTATGAATTTGACTGCTTTTTGGCAGGTGTGGCTGTCTTTCTTGAAGGACCTTTTAAAGGAAAGCGTCTAGTGGATGATTATAAATCAATTCTAAAGGTTGATAAAATAGATGTGGCTAAACGTTCTATCGAAGTAGAACTAGGTAATATATTTGAAGACAAGTAAAGATAATAAAAAATAGTGGGCTTTGGTTTTATCACCAAAGCTTTTTTAGTTGAGGAGAAGTTCTTTTATCTGTCGAGAGCTGAAAAAAAGAGGTCACAGATTAATTGAGGGTTCCTTATTTGATATTGTTTCATCAGAAGGGAACAGTAAGCTTATTACAAGTCATCTTTTTGGGGATTTAGAATATAAAAAAAGCTTTGCCTAGCTTGACAAATCTTTTAATTCAGGGTAGAAATTTTATTTAGTGGCCAGATGCGGAACACGGTACGACCAACAATCTCAGAACGTTTAAAAGTACCAACAGCACGACTGTCTCTTGAGACGATACGATTATCGCCTAAGAGAAGATATTCTCCCTCAGGCACCTTGATGCTGAAAGTAGGATTTCCTGTTGTATCTGTTGTAAAGGCTTGGGACTGTTGCGCCAGTTGAACGAAATATGCGCGATTTGCCTCTGAGAGTTCAGAGGTCAAGGCATAATTTTGGTAGGTCTTTTCCAGTTCTCCGTCTGATAATTGCTTCTTGAAATCTGCCAAATATGGTTCGTCTGTTTTTTGGCCATTGATATAGAGTTGATCGTTATCAAATTTTATCTCATCACCTGGCATCCCAATCACACGTTTAACGACATCTTTGGTTTCAGTTTGACCATTTATCGACTCGGTCTCTTTAGCAACTACAATATCAAAACGATTAATGCTCGCTGTTTTGATAAGAACAAGGCGTTGTTTATCGGCCAAGGTAGGATCCATTGAGTGACCATCTACAACAACGAGAGACCAGATGAAGATTCGGGATAAGATAGCCAAGGTTATAATTGTTAAAAAGATACCCCATTCTTTGAGGAAGCGCGTGAAAGCGTTAGGTTGCTTATTTTTTCTAGTATTTTCCATATTTAACTTTCTATTATTTGAGCTAGATTTATTGCTTTTTTTGTATTTGCGAAATGTAGTTTGGCATATTTTTCTAAACTTTCTAGACCACTGTGACGAATGATTTTTGCTGCGACACAATCAGAATTTTCCCCAGCTCCACTTGGTAACTGTATCCCAGATTCTAGAGAAAGCGCTTCGAGATTTTTCAAGAATAGATAGCGTGCGATAATAGAACTACAGGCAACAGCTAAAAACTGATCCTCAGCCTTGGTCAAAAGAGTGACTTTCCCAGCAACCTGATTTTTTTCAGCGCTTAGGTATTTTTGATAATTTTTCTCACTTGTAAAGGCATCAATAATGATATGTTCAATGGGTTCGGACACATGTTGCTCAAGTAGGTATATTGCTTGATTATGCAAGGCAACTTTGATACTTACAGCGTTATGACCTGAGGAAATCACGTTGTTGTATTTCATAGGTTCTACGATTAAAGGGACATGGAGAATATGTGCCATTAATTGTGGGGCAATCTGACAAATTTTGTTATCATTCAACTTTTTAGAATCCGCGACCCCCAGATTTTTTAAAAAGAGGACATCCTTATCAGAGATAAAACTTGCTACAACGACAAGTGGACCAAAGTATGAGCCATTTCCAACTTCATCTGTACCTATTATGCTAGCTTGCTGTTTGGGACGTACAGTAGTAGTATATCCAAATTGGTGTGCGATGTTTTCTGCCTCTTCCCCTTGAAAGACGACTTTTCCAGAATTGTAAACAGAAATAGTGGCTTTAGGCAGTTTAGCATAAAAAGTGATATATTGATTTTTTGATGCTTTCTTGTATTTATTGAATTTGAGAAAAAGTTTGTCCAACATTTTTCGATCTAGGGTAAGCACTACATTCATGATAATAGTTTAACATAAAAGCAAAAAAATTAAAAATGAATCTTGACAATACTTGATATATATGATAACATGATAAACGGTATTGTTTACCCCATTTTTGTGGCCCCGGAAACCCAAAAATATTTACAGGACTTTTACACCTGACGTAAACAAATTCTAAGTAAAGGAAACTTAACCCAAATGATGAAAACAACATTCATGGCTAACGCTTCAAACGTTGACCGTAAATGGTACGTGGTTGATGCAACTGATGTACCCCTTGGTCGTTTGTCAGCCGTAGTTGCTAGCGTACTTCGCGGTAAAAACAAACCAACATTCACTCCACATACAGATACAGGCGATTTTGTTATCGTTATCAATGCTGAAAAAGTAAAACTTACTGGTAACAAAGCAGCGGATAAAGTTTACTATCGTCACAGCCTTCATCCAGGTGGCTTGAAATCAATCACTGCTGGTGAACTCCGTGAAAAAAATGCTGTACGCTTAATTGAAAAGTCAGTTAAGGGTATGCTTCCACACAACACACTTGGTCGTGCTCAAGGCATGAAACTTAAAGTGTTTGTTGGTGGTGAACACACACATGCAGCACAAAAACCTGAAGTTCTTGATATTTCAGGTCTTATCTAAGGAGGGAACGCACTAAATGGCACAAGTACAATATGCTGGCACAGGACGCCGTAAAAATTCAGTTGCTCGTGTACGTCTCGTACCCGGCACAGGTAAAATCGTAATCAATAAACGTGATGTAGAAGACTATATCCCACAAGCAGCACTTCGCCTTGTTATCAACCAACCATTTGCAGCTACACAAACTGAAGGTAGCTACGACACACTCGTAAACGTAAACGGTGGTGGTGTATCAGGTCAATCAGGAGCTATCCGTCACGGTATCGCTCGTGCATTGCTTGAAGTGGATCCAGATTTCCGTGGTGCTTTGAAGCGCGCTGGTTTGCTTACACGTGATGCTCGTATGGTTGAACGTAAAAAAGCAGGTCTTAAGAAAGCTCGTAAAGCTTCACAATTCTCAAAACGTTAATCTGTTTCAGATATACCAACGTTTTGGACTATTATTTGGTGAAAATTGGTGGAAAACTAATTTCACTCAAAAATAATGATATAAAAGCATTGGCGGTTTGCTAGTGCTTTTTTTGTACCATCATGTTTATATGATAGCAATTCCTTGTCAAGTCATGTGATTATGAAATCTGTGTATTAACTTTAAAATCATAGTCATCCTCTATTAAGGTAAAGTTTAGCAGCCTATACCTTTTTAAAATATTAGTGTTTTCCCATTTCTATCTCCTACCTTTAGATACTGGAAAAATTATATTTAGCTCATAGTGAATATCCTCCTAAATTTGGTATAATTGAGTAAACATTATCATTTTATAGAGTTTTTAAGGAGAAATAATTTATGCCTCTTGCGACAATTTACAGTTTTATTGGGCTGCTGATTATGATTAATACGGTACTCGCGCTTGTGACAATTTTTAGAAAACCGAGATCAATTTCTAGTATTTTAGCATGGTTTATGTTTTTAGTTTTCTTACCAGGCATTGGTTTTCTTGGATATCTTTTTTTGGGAAGAGGACTAGATCGAACAACTGTACGTCGTTTTGAAGAGGAAAACAAATATAATTTATCTATTCTGGGTCAGCGAGTACATGAAAATAACCAAAAGTTTGCTCCGAAAGAAATGGCACCCCATGAAAAACTTCTTAAACGGTATTTTAACAACATGGAACGTACGCCTTTATGTCGAGGCAATAGTGTCAATTTTTACCTTGATGGTAAAGAAAAATTTGCAGCTTTATTTGAAGATATAAAAAATGCTAAAGATAATATCCATGTGGAGTATTATGCTTTTTTCAGTGACAAAATTGGCACTCTCTTTCGTGATCATCTGATTTCCAAAGCTAAAGAAGGTGTTGAAGTCAGGGTAGTATATGACCCATGGGGTGGAAAAACAAGGAGGGATTTTTTCAAGCCCTTAGAGGAGGCTGGTGGGAAGGTTACACCCTTTATCACTTCACGTAATGCCTTGATGAAAACGCGACTTAACTATCACCTACATCGTAAGATTGTTGTCATTGATGGTCAAATTGGCTGGACGGGTGGTTTTAATGTCGGAGATCAGTATATATACAACAGTAAAAAATTCGGTTTTTGGCGAGATACTCATGGACGGATTGTCGGAACTGCAGCCTTTGGCCTCCAAGAAACCTTTATCCGAGATTGGAATGTTTCCGTTAAAAATCCCAAGGATAAACTTGAACGAAAAGATAATTATTTTGTAGTCCCAGAGGACAGTGGAAATATCGATATTCAAATAGTCACAAATGGACCGGAGAGTGACAATAAAACACTGCGCACTGGATTTATCAAAATGATTATGGATGCTGAGGACTATATCTGGATTCAGTCACCCTATCTTATTCCGGATGACTCAATGATAACGGCTCTTGTAGCAGCAGCTAATTCAGGCGTAGATGTAAAGATTATGATTCCTAACATGCCTGACCACCCTTTTATTTTCCGAGCAACACAATATTATGCAAACTATCTTCACAAACATGGCGTTCAAATTTACAATTACACGAATGGATTCCTCCACTCAAAAACACTTGTAATGGATGGAAAGCTGGGTGTATTTGGGACAACCAATCAAGATATAAGAAGCTATGAGTTAAACTTTGAAGTCAGTGCTTTTTGTTACGATGAAGGAGTAGCTAAGGAAATGAAAAGAACATTCGAAATGGATTTGGAAAAATCAACGCTTCTCACAGACAAGACTCTTGTACAGCAGTCACTATGGCTTAAGATAAAACAAAACTTTTCACGACTGCTGAGCCCGATCTTGTAAGCTAGCCTCCTAAAAAAGACACTTCTAGTGTCTTTTTTAGGAGCGTACAAATGTGATAACAGAAGTGTTTAACGAACGAAGGAAAAAATTTTCAGGAAATCTCCCACTAAATA
>NZ_WIVG01000056.1 GCF_016758115.1 Lactococcus garvieae | reverse complement strand
ACAGTGCGGGAAGCACGAGGATTAGGAGATTCTCTTGAGGATTGGGAAGTTTATGAAGCTCTTGAGGAGGTAGGTTTCACTCATGAGAATATTGTGGCCTTTCCTACACAGATCTACCAACATAAAATCAGTCAAGTGAAACAAATGAGTGAGAAGTTTAAAAGTCTTGAGCGTGAGATTAAGGCTAAAATATCAGAGTTGGTAGCTCGAGATAAGGAACTGGCGCAACAATTAAAGTCTTCATAGTTAAGTGATAGAGAAATAAAATTTATAAAATAAAGGATTGCTAAATGGGCTAGCAATCTTTTACTTTGTTGGTCTTTGTAAAATCAGTATGTTGTGTAACACTTTATCCCTTGAGTGAGAATAAAAGAAACCTTAGGAGTTTGAACTTCCTAAGGTTTTTAATTTTGAAATTAGTAGGGTACAGGTACGAAGTGTGCAATAACTTTGCCGATGATTCGAGGTTCTTCATACCAAGAAGCGAACTTATCCGCATATTTATCATTAATGGATGAGAGAATAAAGCCGTCATCTTCCACATATACCTTCTTAATATAAGAATTACCGTCCCAGTCTACAGCACAGACTTGTCCGTCGTAATCTGGTACATTTTGTTCCTTGATAAGGACGACTTCGCCACTGTAGAACTCAGGTTCCATGGAATTTCCCTTAATCCAAGTTGCCATATCATAATCTACCTCTTTGTTCCAGTAAACTGTAGAATAGTTCAACTCATTTGTATAGCCATAACCTAACCCAGCAGAGAGCGCCTGATCCATTACGCGATAAGGAAAAAGTTCTTCAGATGTGACAGGGGGTTCTTGTTCTTTTAGGAGCTTTTCTATCATGTTAGTGGCTCTTTTTTGATTAGTTTCATTAAGTTGAGACAATTCACTTTCAGACGAAGCTGTTTGCTTGATATCTGTTTCTCCTAGAAGATAATCTATACTAACTCCGAAATAGTTTGCAATAATATTCAATCTTTTTACTGAAGGTTGTCTATTTTTTAAACCAGCTAGCGTATTTCTAGGAAAATTTAGTTCACGATCAATTTCATTGAGAGATTTTTTTGATTTTTTTGCAAGCTCTTCAATACGTTCATAAATCATTTTTTATACCTTTTTCTATATGTTTGCATTCTGGGAAGTTATGACAAGATAAGAAATATTGTCCCCTAGAAAATTTGGTAAGTAAGTAAGTAAGTAAGTAAGTAACCAGTTTTGCATTTTGGACATTTTATTACCGTATCAGGCAAGCTTTTTTGGAAATTTTGTTTAATAAATATAGTAGGATTTAGTTCGTTGATGAGTGAAAATAGTCCGATTCTATCTACCCATATGATATTTTTTGTTTTTTCATTTTCTTCTAGTTCTATATATGCATAAGGATTAAGTAAGGTAGTAGTAATGAACATTTTTTAGTCCAGCCATTATCAGAGATTCCTGAATAATTGTTTATAAAAGATTTGTTGATTAATTTGGGCTCTTTAGTATTTATTCTTCTACTTTTAGCTTGGATAGCAATACGTTCTTTTCCTTTTACGGCAATTAGATCAACATTTTTATCCCCAATATATTCTATGTGATTTCTTGTAAATCTTTTTTCTGTAATGTGTGTTTCATAACCAGCAGAACGAAAGAGAGAGAGTAAGAATTTTTCAAAATAATTACCTTGAGCTAAAAAATCATTTTTTCCCTCATTGTTAAGAAATTCTTTGTCAATATTATTTAGAAAGTCAATAATGATTTTTTCATCCTCTGAGAGTTCCATAGAGAAGTCTCTGATATTTTTGTTAATAAGTGTAATATCAGTTTTCTTTTTATTGAGTAGATTAAGAAGCTTCATAAAAATCTCCACAAAATTTTTTCAAAAAAAATGAGTTAATGCTTGACAAGTGTATCTTATTTAGATACAATATACGTGTATCCAAATAAGATACAAAATAAAAAAAGCAAATAGCCCCATCCGAGTGGAGCTCTTCACAAAATTGTTATGATATAACTTAGACAATTATTATTATAACAGTTTTGGAGGAGAAAAGTCAATGGATATGCTAATTTGTGATTTTTGTTCATTGACAACTGAATATTCCCGCTAATCTCTTTTAGAGATGAAAGAGATGGGGCAGGTAGGGTCGCTCCTGGCAAGTGCGACAAGTCACTACTGAATGAAAGATAAGAGTGTGTGGCGAACTTCAGAGAATTGGGCGGAACCCGACAAATCTGAAGGAGTATAAAAACGGCAGGCAACTGCCCTTTGAGATATAGTGTTCATGCTGGCGATATGCACTAGCAGAGGTATCCGTGTGAATGTGAAATCAGATCTGGTGAAACAGAGCCTGTTATCTGAAAGACCGTGTTTTTCTCGCCCTTGGCGACAGGGGAATAACGAGGCACTCGAACAAAAAACGATAAGACCATTGTTGAGTTTCAGGGTATTTCTTCCACGCTTTCTCAACTGACTGTAAAAGCAGTCAAAACAAAAATACATAAAGAAAAGAATAAAGGCAGTAGGCCTTGTTGAGTTTTAGGTGTTTTATGCCTTTTCTCAACACAATGTAAAAAATAACACGACAATATCTGACCTTCTGAAAGAATAGATAGGGCTTGTTCTGAAAAACAGTAAAAACTTAAGTCAATGAGCCGTTCAATGAATGGTGTTTGTTCTTCTTATTTCACATAAGAAGAAACTTAAGTCAATGAGTTACTCCTAGAGTAATGTTTGTTTTACTGGCAATGTACTTGTATGATGAAGATATTGACTGTGTATGAAGTGGAAAGAGAATGACGAGAGTCTTAAAGAATGTCAAAGCACTAAAATGAAGTTCGGTAATACTATTCAAATGATTTCTTATAGACTTTTTAAAAAGTGCTAGAGGTTCTTAAGTATAAATCTTTGTTCTCTTTTCTTCCATTTTAGGTTGGAAACATTATAATTAATAATTTTTATAAAAAGAGAGCACTTACTCTCTTTTTTCTTGTTGCTGTAGTATAAGGGGTATTACGAAAGACTTTCACTCTTTGGATGCAAGTTCGAGTCTTGCCGGCAACCTCGTCAGAAATGACGTTAAACATTTGTTGCTGTATTATCGATTTTAGCTACGATTTTAAGTGTGTTTAATTATATGATTGGATTTAGAGATAGGAAAAAGAAAATGAAACAAAATAATCGTGATTTATTTTATCGCCCACTTTCTGTTCGACTGGGTTTTTCAGAACAGATGAAAAAAAGTTCCTTGTATTGACGAAAATGAATATAAAGGGGACTATTTAATAAAACCATTGGAAATGATGTGTTTTCAAGGATATTTTAAATCTATACGACTTTTTCAAACGAATTTCAGAGGTCGTTTTTCAATGATAAATCTTTCTTTAACTTTAGAAGAGTTAAAAGATTTATTTGAAAAAAATGAGCCATATAAAGAACTTGTTGATTTAGGTATCTCGTCAATTTTCCCAAATTATATAGGTAAAAATACAATGGTAATGTGTTTTTATATTTTGTTTGAAGATTTTTTGGGTGAAATGCAAACATTTATGATTTGGTATGCGTTTGATGAAAAAACAAAGCAAATGATTGCTTGTGATGTTTTAGATAACTTTGTTTTACTCGATAAAAAACATCTAGATTTTTCAATTGATGATGTTTCAGAGGGACAGAGAGATGAGATTAATGCTGTCATTCGTTTAGGTATAGAGTCTTATGCTGATTTATTGTCTAGAATAAGAGAGTTAAACAAATTTTAAAAAATAATGAAGCGTGGGTTTGACTTTTATATGATTGGTAATGAATATAATTATTTTTAGTCTCTTTTATAATTAAAAAGAGACTTTTCTTGTTGCTGTAGTATAAGGGGTATTACGAAAGACTTTCAATCTTTCAATGCAAGTTCGAGTCTTGCCGGCAACTTCGTCAGAAATGACGTTAAACATTTGTTGCTATTGTACGTCTATTTTTCATTCTGCGATAAACTTCTCTTTTTAATATAATAAACTAAAATTTCCAATCCTTTCTTTTTTGTAAATACGCTGCTAGAGGAAGAGAAATAGACGTGGCCTGTATGTGAAGCATACGGGCTTTTTGTGATTATAGTTTAAAGGTTTTTCCTTCTTTTGACCTAGGGTAAAACACTTGTAAAATCTTTGCTTTTACAAGAGATACAGGTTCGACTCCTGTTCATCACATGGTCAGAAATGACGTTAAATATTAAATAAATAAAAGACAGAAAAAAAGGAGAAAAATTATGTCTAATTCAATTGTGAACTTTGTCGCAAAACCATCATTCTTTGGTCAAAAAGTCCTTATCGGTGATACTTCACGTGTAAGAATTCGTGGTGGCGTTCAAGCTATTAAATATCCTGTGATGACAGAAAAAGTTGCTATGCTTGATCTCTATGTTGCTAATCCACGTAAGGCACAAGAAGCAAAAATCATGGATGTTATCTCTACAGGTCGGATTACAGTTGTTCCTCGGATTGAAGAAATTCGTGAAAATGGTCGTGTCTCAAATACCTTTACTGCATTGACTTTCCTTGCCGATAGTGTTTCAAATGGCGGTGCATTGAACATGGACAAATTCAAAAAATCTGATGAGCAATTGCCTAAATTGAACACAAGCAATGGTGATGTTACTGAACTGATGGATTTTGAAGCCACCTTTGGGGATCTCGTACTACTTAATGTAACCACAGATTATTTCCGTGACCCTCTGACAAATCAAGCGACAAGTGATGTTACAGGTTATGTAGTGACAGCTCGTTCTGAAAAAACAAATGAGGTCTACAGTATTGAAGTTCTCAATGTTAATTCTGAAGTATCAACGTTTGCACCGTTCACAAAACTTAAATTTAAAGAGCCGACTGCTCGTTTGTTCCGTGACAGTAGCCAGTCAGAAAATGTCCGTGTTTCGGTTTCGCTTTCTGCTGAAGATATGGAAAAAGTAAGTGTGACCGCAAAACCACAAGAAACAACTTCTAAAGCTCAAAATCAAGACTCAAGCAAACCAAAACAAAACAACGAAAATAAATAATTTAAATAACTAGTTTGAGGTGATTGATGTGAAAAACTTTTTTGTTTTTAGAGGTTTCAAACTTCGTCTACTTCATCGGCACAATATCAGAAATTGGAAGATTTTTTTATCTCTTCCATTTCTGGTTTTTTTGGCATTATATCATTATTTCATTACTTATCCCGTGTTTATTGAAGTTCGAGACTTTAGTGATTGGAAAATTTATATTCAACCTGCCTTAGTTACATTCTTAGGGCTTTTAATCGCATTTCTGGTTTCTTCTACTATTGTACGTGGGAGTGAGCGTCGAGATGGTTTTTTTATGAAATCAAAAAAACGACAAATGTTAGCTACTTATATGTATTCTAATAACATTGTTGAACGTAAAACAGTAAAACGTGAAAAAGGCTCTGTAGAGAAAAAGAAATTTCCCAAAGCCTATTATCGTGCAAAAAAAGATGTGGATGTGTTTACTTTTGCGACTGGTAACCAATTTCATAACCAAGTCATTAACCTAGGAAAAACTTTATCTGAAATGTACTTAGCAGATTTAATCAAAATTAATTGGGAAATGGGTTTTATAAGCTATGAATTTCTTTCAAATAATTTGAGTAAGCGTATTAGTTTTGAAAAAGTGAGTGCTTCAGATGGCAAAATAACGCTTATGAATGGTGTTGTTTGGGAATATGATAAATTACCCCATATGCTTATCACAGGGGGGACAGGGGGCGGTAAAACGTACTTTATTTATGCTCTGTTGTATGCTTTAGTTCAAGAAGGTCGAGTGCACATTGCAGATCCTAAAATGGCAGACTTAGCAGAATTTGCAAATTTCAAAGCTTTTGAGGGTTTAGTTGTCCATAATAAAACAGATATTCTTGAAATGGTAAAAGAAGCTGTTGAACTTATGGATAAGCGCTATATTTACATGAAGCGGCAAGAAAATTATGCTGTAGGTAAAAACTACCGTTATTATGGAATGAAACCTGAATTTATTATTATTGATGAGCTTTCGGCTTTTGTTTCTGTGCTCAGTTCTATGGAATATATGCAGTTTCAAGATACAGTTACACCACTTGTTTTGAAAGCGCGTCAAGCAGGGGTATATTTCATAGGGGCAACCCAACGACCTGATGCGAGTACCTTACCAGGGCCAATTAGAGATAACTTACTCTGTCGCGTTTCTTTAGGTCGCCTTAGTCCGACTGGTTATGAAATGACTTACCCAGATAGTAAAGATAAAGCATTTGTGAATAAGGATATTGTAGGTCGGGGCTATATTGATATTGGAACAGGGATACCGATTGAGTTTTATTCTCCTTTAGTGGATAAGAATTTCGATTTTGTAGAACATTTCAAGCACATCCCACCTATGCCATTCACAGATGTGTCACATATTGAGTTGACAGCAGAAGCTAAGGCAGAAGTGAATGAATTTTATGATGATATTTCAGACTTTGAGCAAGAATTTATTGAAAGTGCAAAAGATGAGTTGATTAAAGAGAAGGAAAAACAAAAAGAAGAAAATATTGAGAAATTAATGTCAGAGGCGGGTGTGCCTTCATATCGCGACAAATTAGAGTAAGGAGGATTTTAATGACACTTTATACCAAAACGCAACTAAGACCATTGATAAATAAAGATTTAAAAATGGATACTTTAAGCCGTTGATTAGACCGTATTGAAGAATGGACCTTATATAATTTTAATGTTGGTGTGCCTACAGACTCTAAAGCCTTTAGTCATGGTCAGCCTGTAAAACGTAAAGTCTATGATGAAGCGGATATTAAGCGATTAAAACAGCTCTATGATCTAAGAGTAAATGAGAACTTTCCGCTTCCTTATGCTATACATAAGATATTTTTGACTGAAGAACATTTTGACAAGTGGCAAAAAGGGGAGTGGGATAAAAAGGCAGAATGGGAAAAGCTCTTACGAGAAGCACAGGGAGCAAGTCAGGAATAAAGCTTGCCCGCTCGATTGTGTAGTCGCTTACGGGGGCGACTTGTGCGGAGCGGAAAAGTCAGCCGTACGTAAGGACGGAAAAAACGCAGTGGGTGCAGGGCGTAAGCCCTGCACTTTGCGCATACCCCGTTTTGTAACACGGGGTATAGCTTAACCCGAGAATGAGGTACAGAACCCCTCTAACGCCTTTAAGGTCAAGGGTTTACAAGTTTGAAAATCATGTCAACAAAATCAATAAAATGTCAACAAGGAAATAGGGGAGGAGTAATAATGGATTTTGGCTAGCTATGTAGAAGTGAGTACCTTGTCAGGTAAAGAGCTAAAGAAAATGCGGAAACGTATGAATTATACTTTGCGTGACTTTGGACAGAAGGTAGGAATTGACCCTGCCACACTATCAAGATATGAGAAGGGAAAAAGAAATATTTCTCTCCAAACTGAAAAGCAGATAAAAACTGCTTTAGGTTTACTTTTGGACAAGAAACATGATTATGAACTTCATGTTCATTTGGATTTTTTGCGTTTAACTTTTTTTGACTCTACCCCTCAATTGATTATGAAGCATGTTGTAGGGATTGAAGAACAATATTTTCATTATGAAGTTAATCAACGACATGGCTTTGACGGCATTTACTCTTGTGGTCGTATTCAAATTTATGTATCTGAAAAAAGAGAACAAGGGATTATGCTGGAATTGACGGGTCAAGGACTTTTAGAAATGGAAACACTTCTAGGAGAGGTTGATAAAGAGTTTACTTTAAATGATTGGGTAGTTATGATTACTGATCCTGAATATTTTTTGAAAAATGGCTTCTATTCAAGATTTAATTGTTCTCGTTTAGATATTGCCATAGATGAAATGTTTAAGGAGTCGGGCAATTATGATTTACATGACTTGAAATGGCGGAAAGACCATAATAGCGAAAAGCTGATTGATACAGATCTACGCTCGAGTCATGATATAGAGAGTTATTGGCATGATAAGCCTTTAGGACTTACCCTTTATTTCGGTTCATCAAATGGGCATTTCTTATTGCGTATGTATGAGAAAGCTAAGGAACGTGCCAAAAAAGAAAATAGAGAACTGGAAGATGTTCTTTATGATTATGGGGTTGTTAATCGTTATGAAATGCAAATTCGAGAACATTATGCGGAAACTGCATTTGATGAATTGGCGAGTGGTGGTACTTTAGACCAGTTTGCGATTAATTTACTGCTTTCTAAAATTTCAGTTTATGAAAAGGTTGAAACAGCTTCAGGAAAAGTTGCTTATCAATTTTGTAAAGATTTTTATAATGTGTTCGGTGAACATGAAAAAATAAAAATCAATGGCAAAAATAATGAAACAGATGTTGAAAAATCTATGAAATGGATTGTGACACAAGTATCTGGTACATTAGCAATGTTAAAAGCGATTTACGGTGAGCAATGGCTGTTTGATTGGTTAGATAAAATCATGGACGATATTTCATTTAATGAAAAACAACAGAAAGTTATTAAATTTGAGCAGGCACGTGTAAGTAATAATGAAAATGGGCTTTGGCTTTGGTATAACAAGAAAATAAGGGAAAAGAAATTTTTGCCTAAAAATATTGAAATTCAAGAAGAAGATATTGAAAGTGCTTCTTGGATAATTCGAGTAAAAAACTTACCCTCAAAGGTTCTTTATTATGTGGATCATGAGGGAGAGTACACTGTGAAAGAGCCTAGGGGGATGACTTTAGAAGAAATTAGTGTATTAAGCGTTGAAAAGGGTGTTGATTTTTTTAATAGCCCTTTATTTGTTGTCTATAATCCACAGGAAAGGAAAAAATGGAAGAAATAATATTTATGGGGTACTCAAAATAATAAAAAATGAAAAATGAGGTAATGTACATGGAAAAAGCACAACTTAAAAAATTGATTGTAGAAGCAACACAGGAACTTGAAGCAATTTCAAAAGTAACCCTTTCAACGGATGCTCTTGCAAGATTGTTCAAAGAAGCCAAAACAAATGATGAATTGAAACAAGATGTTGTTCTTCACAGTTTAATTACAGAAGTCACAAAACGTGGTGGCATGATTGCTAAAAATATCAAAAGCTCAAGTACAGCTTCAAAAAATGCTATGACTTTTGCGAATGAAGCACTCGCTAAATTAAAATAAACGGATTGATTGGACTAATGTCAAATAATTAGACAGAAAATGAGCTATGTTTTCTTAAAATAGTTTTCCTCCTTCTGATTTGGAGTTAAACCATCGTTTGCAGAATGCGGATTATAATTGTTATAAAAGTGTTCAATGTATTCAAAGCAGGATAATTGAACTTCTTGAATGGAGTGATAAGTTCTTCGATCAATTTCTCGTTGTTTAAGGTACTTGAAAAAGACCTCAGTTACGGCATTATCATAAGGATAACCAGGTTTGGAGTAAGAAGCAAGTAACTGATTATCATCAAGCAACTTTCTAAAGGAAGCTGATTTAAATTGGCTCCCTTGATCCGAATGAAAAATGATTGGTTCCTTAGGCTTTCTCTTATTTATAGCTATCTCTAGGGTGTCACAGGCGAGTTTGGCATCAATCCTATGGCTAAGTTTCCAAGCAATACATTTTCTAGAGTAGAGGTCAAGGATGGCGCAGAGATAAACATGTCGTTTAGGTCCGATAGAAATATAAGTGAAGTCGGTTGTCCAAACTTGATTCGGGGACTTAGGGTTAAATTCTTGTTTAAGTAGATTATCAGAAGAAAATTCAGGAGAATGTTTTGATTTGAAACGAGGTTTAATCGTTGACATTTTGGGGAGCGTCATAGACTTGAGAAGTCGTAAAATACGCCCTTGAGAAATATTGATGCCATAATCACGCAACAGAATGATTTTGAAAGCTCTCGTTCCAATTCTTTTCTTAGCTTTCATATAAATTTCAAGGAGTAATTTTTTCAAGCGTTGATTCTCTATTTCCCGCTTAGAAGGCTTCTTGTTAATGAACTTATAGTAGGTGGAACGATTGACATGTAAAACACGACAGAGCATAACTGTCGTGTGTTCATATCGAAGTCGATAGATGGCTTTTAATCTTACTTGGAGTTCTGCATGAATATGGCACTGGCTTTTTTTAAGATGAGATTCTCCTCTTCTAATTGAGCGTTACGCTTTTGTAAATCTTGAATCTGTTTAGCAGTCAAGATTGTATTATCTTCAAGTCGAACTTGAGAATACTGCTTGATCCATTTAGCAAGCGCAGAAGCAGAGACCCCATAATCTTTACAGAGTTCAGATTGAGTTTTTCCTGTTTGGTAGAGATTAACGAGAGATTGCTTAAATTCCTCATCGTAACGTTTAAATCCTGACATAAAAGTCCTTTCTTTTTTGTGTCTTCTTAGACAGATTATAACACACTAATTTGTGTCTACTTTTATAGTATAGCTCCAATCTTTTTTTGTCCTCAATCAAGACATAAAAAGGATTGTAGGAAGGACGTGTCTATATGGTATAGGAAAAGAAGAGAAAGCCAAGCCGTGGCTTTTTATTTTGCGCAAAATAAAAAAGATAGGAGTAAATACAGATGTTCAAATTTCAGAAGAAAAAGTTGAAAAAAGCACTGACAGAAGAAAAACAGACAGGTTTTCGTTGCCATAAAAAAGGCAAGCACTTTGTGACAAGTGCCTTGCTTGTAGTAACAGTAAGTGGTGTAGTCGCAGGTCTTGTACAAGCAGATGTCTTGAATGCCAAGCACTCCCCCTCAGTTTCATTGCCAGAAAAAGGTGGTGTAAATTATAAGTTCACAGGTACTGGGACGGTCAAATGGTCGAATGGGCATGACACTTCCGCAAATTTTATGCAAGTGAACGGGGTCACCACATTTTGTTTGGAGCCTTTCACGGACGTTTTTAATGGGGCTTTGGCGACACGTGCCGGTCAAAATGAAGCCGTCTATAAATTATGGCAGTCAATGACGGAGTACCAACGCAA
>NZ_WIVG01000055.1 GCF_016758115.1 Lactococcus garvieae | reverse complement strand
AGTAGATTTTAATCTACCACCACAGATTATACAGAACCATTCTTATACACATGATTAAGTGTTTTTATTGTCGGGCCTTTGCCCCGTCTCTTTTCAACAGTCTTGTTTGAAAGACCTACTTTACTTAACTACAATATTTACCAATTTATTTGGAATTGCAATAACTTTGACGATATTTCCTTCAACTTTTACTGCTTCCAGTCCAACTTTTTCTAACTCATCTTTCGGTAAGTCTTTTGCAATTTTTACTTTTGCTTTGAGTTTACCATTAATTTGCACAACAATTTCTACTTCGTTTTCAACAAGTTTGCTTTCATCATATGTTGGCCACGGTACGTAAGAAATTCCTGCTTCATTTCCAAGCTCTACCCAAAG
Organism: Lactococcus garvieae; assembly: GCF_016758115.1. Lineage (GTDB taxonomy): Bacteria > Bacillota > Bacilli > Lactobacillales > Streptococcaceae > Lactococcus > Lactococcus muris. The sequence goes on along the minus strand of NZ_WIVG01000055.1, from coordinate 10,604 downwards.
TTCCTCCGCAAGGTGAGGTGCAAATGGCGCTAAAAGTTGGACAAAACCTTTGGCGTATTCAAGCGGCAGAGTTTTGGCTTTATTGGCAGCATTAACAAAAATCATCAGTTGTGAAATCGCAGTGTTGAACAACATATGGTCCAGACGTTCCGTAACGTTTTTAACCGTTTCATTATAAACCTTATCCAAGCTGCCGTCATTTTCTTCTGTGATTGTGCTGTTGCTGAGCAAACGTACCACGCGGTCCAAGAATTTGCGTGCGCCTTCCAGTCCTTCTTCTGACCAAGGAATGCTTGCATCTAAAGGTCCCATGAACATTTCATAAACACGTAAAGTATCAGCACCATAACGTTTCACAACATCATCAGGATTAACCACATTCTTCAATGACTTAGACATTTTCGCTGGTGCTTGTTCAAGTTCCTCACCTGTTTCGATGTTGAAATATGAACCCTTGCGCTTTTCAACCTTATCCGTAGCAACTAAAGCACCGCGACTGTCTCGATAAGAAGTTCCTAAAATCATTCCTTGATTAAAAAGCTTTTGGAAAGGCTCTTTTGTTGGAACAATTCCCAAATCATAGAGTACCTTATGCCAGAAACGCGCATAAAGCAAGTGAAGGACAGCATGTTCTGCTCCTCCAATATAAATATCTACAGGAAGCCATTCTTTAATAAGTTCTGGGTCAGCGATAGCTTTGCTGTTCTTCGGATCTATATAGCGAAGATAGTACCATGAAGAACCAGCCCACTGTGGCATAGTATTTGTTTCACGTCTCCCTTTTACACCGTCTTCTCGGGTCACAGTCAACCAATCTGTCAAGTTAGCCAAAGGTGACTCTCCCGTACCTGAGGGCTTGATGTTCGACGTTTTTGGTAAGACTAATGGAAGCTCATCCTCTGGAACTGCAGTACTTGTGCCATCTTCCCAGTGGATAATCGGAATTGGTTCTCCCCAATAGCGTTGGCGGCTAAAGAGCCAGTCACGCAGACGGTAAGTTACCTTACGAGAACCGATGCCTTTTTCTTCAAGATAGGCAACTATTTTTTCAAGAGCTTCTTCCTTCTCCAGACCATTCAAAAAGTCCGAGTTAATCATCTTTCCGCCTTCTGTATAGCAAGCTTCCTGAACATTCCCACCATCGAAAACAGGGACAATTTCCAAATCATAAGCCTTGGCAAACTCCCAGTCACGTTCATCATGCCCAGGCACTGCCATGACGGCCCCATGACCATAGCTGGCAAGTACATAATCCGCAATCCAGATTGGCATTTTCTTACCATTTACAGGATTAATTGCATAGGCACCTGTCCACACACCAGTCTTATCTTTTGCTAGGTCTGTACGTGCCAAGTCTGACTTCAGACTAGCTTGATGTTGATACTCTTCAACAGCTTTTGCTTGCGCTGCTGTTGTAATCTTCTCCACCAATGGGTGTTCTGGTGCGAGAACGGCAAAAGTCGCTCCAAAGAGTGTTTCTGGGCGCGTGGTGAAGACGGTGAATGTTTCATCTCTACCTTCTACCTTAAAATTCACATCTGCACCCACTGATTTTCCAATCCAGTTGCGTTGCATCTCTTTGATCGACTCAGGCCAGTCGAGCTCTTCCAAGTCATTGAGCAGGCGTTCTGCATAAGCCGTGATTTTGAGCATCCACTGACGCATAGGTTTACGGACAACAGGATAGCCTCCACGTTCAGAAGTACCATCAGGGAGGACTTCCTCATTTGCAATAGCTGTTCCTAGTTCCTCTACCCAGTTTACAGGTACTTCTGCCTCATAAGCTAAACCTTTTTCATAAAGTTTAGTGAAAATCCACTGTGTCCACTTGTAAAACTCTGGATCTGTTGTATTTATTTCCCGCTCCCAGTCATAGCTAAAGCCAAGACTGTTAATTTGGCGCTTGAAAGTGGCGATATTCTTAGCTGTAAATTCAGCTGGATCATTCCCTGTATCAATCGCATACTGCTCTGCAGGCAACCCAAAAGCATCCCAGCCCATCGGATGAAGGACATTATAGCCTTGTGCACGTTTGTAACGGCTCAGAATGTCTGTTGCTGTATAACCCTCGGGATGGCCCACATGAAGTCCTGCTCCTGAAGGGTAAGGAAACATATCCAATGCGTAAAATTTTGGTTTGTTTTTGTCTGTACCTGTGCGGAAAGTATTATTTTCAGCCCAATACTTTTGCCATTTGGCTTCAATCTCATTGTGTTTATATTCCATATTTTATTCCTTAAAACTTTTATAATTTACTTTTACAAATATTAAGCTTTATTATACCAAAAAAGTATTTTTTCTGCTTTTCTTCAGAGGATGACTTGATTACTGTCTCATAAGGTCCTTCCCCCGCCTCATAAAGCTTGGTGTTTCTCACTAGTGCTTTTAAAGGCAATGCGAACAGTCCATTAACCATAAGTATCACCTAAGAAAGCGGGAAAACTCTATCCATCCCTGCCCCAATCAAGCTGTAAGCTAAAACAAGATCACTCCCTATAAGTTGCAAGCCGTACTTCTGTTCATATTTTTTCATCTTATTAAGCAAGGTGTTCCGATGAACGTAGAGAAGCTTTGCTGCAGCCACTTGGTTTCCCTTAGTTGTGTAAAGCGCTCGAACCAGTTCCATGTCGTCTGGACTTTGGAGCAGTTCTTGCTTTACATTATTGAGCAGTGTGCTGTCGACTTGACTTAAAGCGTGTGCAAGTATAACTTCACTAAAGCTAGCCCTTTGCCTAAAAAACTCTGACTCTTCCGCATAAACCTTAGCCAAATCCTCTCTCGGCACAAAGCTACCAATATAACTTTCTAGCTTTTCTCCCATGTCCTGTGATAAAACGCGCAGACTGTCAGAGAGTTCTGATTTACTTAAGTTTTTTCCTGTATATTCTTCAATCACAAACTGTTTTTCGCTATCTTGATCAATCAAATCAGGCAAGACAAAACGTAAGTTCTCTACAAATTCTGGAAAATCTGCGACTGAAAACTGTAAAATGCGAAAACGTCCTACAGGTAAGCTGGAAAAATCAGCAGAAGTTCTTGAAAGCAAGGCGACTAAAGTACGTTCCCGTGCCGTAAGTTCAGCCTCTGGAACATCACGATAAAGTTCTTTTATTTTTTCTATTTCCATTTTTCAAAAAAGTGACCGTTCGGCCACTTTGCTCTTAATTTTCAGTAGGGATATGTAATTCGAAAAGCGGCGATAACGGACGTTTTTCGTGGATACGGATGATTGCATCTGCAAGCAAGGGAGCGATTGAAATTTCAACAATCTTTTTACTGCGACGTTCATCTGGTATTTCGATAGTGTCTAAAACGACAAGCTTGTTAATCCCTGAGCTTTCAATGCGTTCAATAGCTGGTCCTGATAAAACAGCATGTGTACATGACGCATAAACTTCTGTAGCCCCAAGCTCTTTCAAAGCATTTGCTGCAAGGGTAATCGTTCCAGCTGTATCAATCATATCATCAATCAAGATACATTTTTTCCCCTTAACATCACCAATGATGTTCATAATCTCTGCAACATTCGCACGTGGACGGCGCTTGTCAATAATTGCAATCGGTGCTTTCAAGAAAGCTGCCAACTTACGCGCTCGCCCTACGCCACCGTGGTCAGGTGAAACGATAACGAGGTCTCCCCCCTGTGCAAAGCCATGACGGCGAAAATATTCCGCGATTAATGGAGCCCCCATAAGATGATCCACTGGAATATTGAAAAAACCTTGAATCTGAGCAGCGTGCAAATCAAAAGTAATCAAACGATCTGCACCTGCAATTTGAAGCATATTGGCAACTAATTTGGATGTGATTGGTTCACGCGCTCGCGCTTTACGGTCTTGACGCGCATACCCATAATAAGGCATTACCACATTGATTGAAGCAGCACTCGCACGTTTCAAAGCATCCATCATAATCAACAGTTCCATCAAGTTTTCATTGACTGGAGCACTTGTTGATTGGAGGATAAAGACATGTTCCCCACGGATGCTCTCATCAATTTTGACTTCGACTTCACCATCATCATAAGTGAGTACACGCGATTTCCCAACTTGGATACCAATTTCCTTTGCAACCTTTTCAGCCAACTTTTGATTAGATGAAAGCGCAAACAACTTCAAATTTGAATACGACATGACAGCCTTTCTATATAAAACAGTTTTATAACTAGACCCTTTCATTTTACCTTGAATTGCGTTTTTTTTCAAGTCTCGATGAGTTTCTTCGAAAAGCAAATGTTCAAGACATCACAGTAAAAATGCTCTTTTTGAGGAATCAGCTCGACAAGACCTCTCTATCCAAAAGTTACAAAAATGGAACCTTATTAGTTAGAAGGTTCCATTTTTCTCCCTGTCGTTTAGTGTCCTTTATTAATCGTTCGTCTTTCTGAGGGAATATCTGTTTAGATGAGTTCCTTAAACAAGCCACGTACAAAAAATTCTTCATCAAAATCAGCAAGATCGTCAATCCGCTCCCCTAATCCCACTAATTTAACAGGTATTTTCAAACTCTGAACGATGGACAAAACAATTCCACCTTTTGCTGAACCATCCAGCTTAGTCAAAGCAATCCCTGATATCGGTGTCACTGCACTGAATTCTTTGGCTTGCTGAATCGCATTTTGACCAGTCGTTGCATCTAGAGCCAAGATAACTTCATGCGGTGCTGTAGGCAGCTCACGCTTGATAATTTTTCCTATTTTTTCAAGCTCTTTCATCAAATTATCTTTATTTTGAAGGCGCCCAGCTGTATCAATGAGTAATATATCGTAATTTTCAGTCTTGGCTTTTTCTACAGCATCAAAAACAACACTGGCAGGATCAGCCCCCGCTGCTTTTGTTACAACTGGAACATCTGAACGCTTGCCCCATTCTACAAGCTGGTCAATAGCACCTGCTCGGAATGTATCCGCAGCTGCAAGAAGTACTTTTTTCCCTTCTTCTTTATAACGATGAGCAAGTTTACCGATGGTCGTTGTTTTACCAACTCCATTCACTCCCACAAAGAGAAAGACGGTCAAACCTTCTTGTAGATTCAAATCAGAAGGTACTTTTTCATCATCAAATTTATCAACAATTTTTTCAACAATGAGTTGACGCAAGGCGTCTTGCGATTTTGCATTTGCTAGCTTTGCTTCATGTCGCAACTCCTCTGTGACTTCCAAGGCTAGGTCAACCCCAACGTCTGACATGATGAGCGTTTCTTCAAGTTCTTCGAAAAATTCCTCATCTACAGAGCGAAAGTTTGCCAAAAAGGCATTGAAACGCTCTCCGAAGGTCTTCCGCGTTTTTTCCAAAGACTTGTCGTATTTTTCTTCAAGATTATGAGGCATCTTGTCTTCCTGAACTTCTGCAACTGCAGTAATTTCAGAAAGCTGTTCATCATTCTTTTTTTCCAAAGAAACAACTTCTGCAGCAAGTTCTGAACTTTCAATCTCCTTAATTTCTTCTTCGAGCTCATCAGAATCTTCCTGAAGTTTTTCACTTTCTTCATCTGCAGGTGAGCTTTCTGAGCCGAGCTCTGCAATAATTTCAGGCATTGTTTCATTCAGAAGTTCTCCTGCTTGCTCAGAAAAAGCGTCGTCTCCTGCAGGATCTGAATGCTCCTCAGATTCAACCTTTCCCCCAACGACTTCTTCCTTAACTTCAACTTCTTCAACAACTTTCTCGGCTTCTTTTTTCTTACCAAATAAACGGTCAAATAATCCCATATTTCCTCCTATAAGATATATTCTTGAATCACTTGGGCGACTGCATGCTGGTCATTTGTAAAGTCTGAAATGATATTGGCTGCTTTCTTAACAGTTGGCACAGCATTTTTCATGGCTACACCGTACCCTGCCCACGAAATCATACTCAAATCATTTTCTTCATCTCCCATAGCCATGACATTATCAGGTGTGAGTCCTAACTGTTCGATGAGCTTTGATAAACCAAACGCTTTATTTATTCCCTTAGGCATGAACTCTAATAAGATATCACGTGTCTTAAAAATTTCAAACCGCTCAAATAATTCTTTTGGAAACTTGCGAATTTGCGCATCAAGAAAGTCAGCATCTGTACAGGAAACGATTTTATTGTAAATCCCATCTTGTGGCAGTTGGTCAAAGCTTACTGGATGAAATTCCAGAAGGCTGTTAAGGGAAGTATACTGTGATGGACGCGCGCTTTCGGTGACATACACGATGTCGTCACTTAAAATGTCACAAGGAATTCCCAGAGCAGAAGTTTCTTGTTTAATCAAGCGTATATCATCGTAACTCAACACTTTTTTAGAGAGAATTTCACCTGTATTGCGTTGGACCAGTCCACCATTGAAAGTAATACTAAAATCATCAAAATCCAGCATTTCCAATGTCTCTAAAAAAGGCTGAATGGCTGCCAAAGGCCGTCCTGTTGTCAAAACAACCTCCACCCCCTTTTGTCTTGCTGCTTGTATGGCTTCAATGTTTTGAGCGGAAATCTTCTTTTTACTGTTAAGTAAGGTTCCGTCAAGGTCTAAAGCGATTAATTTTATCATACAATTTCTCCTTATTTCGGTTTAGGGGCGCAAAAAGCTCTAAAGGTGTGAATCTTTTAACGTTTTGGTTTTATCGTATAATTATATCATTTTTTAGCATTTCTTTTCCAATGATAAAAATAAGCCACATCACATGGATATGACTTTGCCATCAGTAAAAAGATAATTTTCGAACATCTTTTTAAACTTTGTTTCATCAGAACATTTCTTTTCTATATTCTGTTACTGTTTTACCTGTCCATTTTTTAAAGGCTCGACTAAATGCATTTACCTCGCTATACCCAACTAAATATGAAATTTCCTCTGTTGGTAACCCCATTTTTATATAGGAAAAAGCCATTGCTTTCTGAACAGCCTGTAATTCCTGTTTAAAAGTTGTATTTTCTGATGTCAAGTTTCGTTGTAGTGTTCGAACACTGACACCTAAATGGCGTGATATGTCCGCCACCGAAAAAAATCCACTTGGTATGGCTTTGTAAAGTTCCTGTTGAACATGACCAGTAAAACTCTGCTCTCTTTCCTGACGAGCCAAGTGTTGATTCAGCTCTGGTTCCAAGTATTGCCACATGATATTGTTCTGGGTTAGAAATGGCTTGAACAAATCAGTCTTATCAAAAATCAGACGGTTGGTTTCCCCTTTCTGAACCTGAGCCCCAATGGTTTCCAGTGTCACGTCATCATAATCATAAGGACTTTCGACAACTAAGGACAAGCGCTGAGCTCCAACCCCAGTTCGCAACAAACTCAGCACTAACAACTGCTCATTAAGAACAGAAAACTTAGGCAAGGCCATGTTAGCATGGATAAACTTAAAGCTGACTTCGACGGTATTTTCTAATTCAATACTATCCACAACAATTGGACCTGTAATTTTTTTAAAGCGGGCAAAACGCTTGAGGGCTTCTAACCCATTTGGAGAAGATAAAGCGGCAAAAAATGCTGGTACAAACATCTGAATATGAGAAAACTGGCTAAGTTGTCGGATATTTTCTTCCGTCATGACTTGATCGAATTCTTGCAAGAGCCGATAATATTCTAAATCGGTTAAACTAATCTCTTCCTTCCAGAGTTTATTAGGCACATTTGCCCTTTCTAAAAGCAAAGGTAGGTCTACACCAACGGATTGCAAAAAATCTTGAAATTGATTAGTAATGTTAAGTTTCATTTTCCTTGTTTTCCTTATTTAGATAATCGTTATACCATGAAAGATTTATTAGTGCCTCATCTATCTCATTGCTGCCATCATCATCATATCAAAGAATTTATCTCCGAAGATACGGCGAATTCCAACAAGAAGTTTTCCTCCACGACCAACAAGATAGCGAGTTCTAGGGTTACGAGCGTTGATGATTTTCAAAACAGTTCGTGAAATAACCTCTGGTTTTGAACCTGGTGTTGGGTTATTTTCCATCTGCTTAATGTAACCATTGACTAACCGTTTATAAGGTCCATTTTTTGATTCATAAGAGAAGTTTTGAGCAACAGTCGCATTAAAGCCTGTGTTAATCATACCTGGCTCAAGGACAACCACCTTGATATCGAACTCTTTGACTTCCATACGGAGGCAATCGCTGAAACCCTCAATTGCGTGTTTACTTGCATGATACCAAGCTCCAAGTGGTGTGTAAATTTTTCCACCCATTGATGAGGTATTGATAATCAAACCTTCACGTCGCTCACGCATATAAGGAAGAACTTTTTTTGTCAAGCGAGCAACACCATAGACGTTGACTTCAAATTGTTGTTGAACTTTCTCCATAGACAAATCTTCAACTGGACCGTAAAGACCATAGCCAGCGTTATTCCAAAGAACATCAATACGACCTTGCTCTTCAATTACTTTTTTGACTACCGCTTCAATATCAGCTTCATCTGTCACGTCCATTTTCATGATATGTCCACCTAGCGCTTCTAAGTCTTTCATCTTATCAACACTTCGTGCTACGGCGTAAACCGTGTGACCTGCTTTAATCAAATCTTGAGCTGACAATTTTCCCATACCTGATGATGCACCTGTAACCAAAATCACTTTTTTGCTAGACATATTTATAACCTCTTTTGCTTTATTTGATTTATATATTTATTATAAGGGATTGTTGCGGCAATTTCCACAACATTTCACGCCAATCATTTACCATTTTGTGCCAAAGTATCATCACCTATTGAGGACTGTTCATAAAAAGACCCCGTTTCCTGAACCTCCTGTATTTATTCTTATAGAATTTGATAAAACTTTTCTATTTTCCAAATACTGTCAAATCAATGCTTACACTGTTATTGCATTTTCGGTTGGCAAATTTTTTAATTCCATTAGGAACAAACTCACAACTGTAACCAGAATTTTTGATACCACCGAATGATACAGCTGATGATGGAAGAGTTTGTTGGTTGACGCTGACTGCACCAGATTCCATTTGTGAGACCATGCGAAAGGCTACTTCTAGATTTTCATTGCGAAAGGCTACTTCTAGATTTTCATTGTAGCCGGTAACTGGACGATTAACTTCATTAACAATAATTAATCAAAGAGCCTAGGACAAAAAACTGGGGGCCAGATAGATTATTTTCGTTGCAGAAGGAGAAAATAGGCTCAAATTCTGATTCTGCGATATTTTTACAACAACTTTAAATACTCTTGATATAGTCTTTTAGGACTATCAGACCTAAACATTCATGTTTTACTCTCACTCTGATAGCTGCCCCTATACGCTAAAAAGCCTTGAAACAAGGCTTTTCACTATTCAAATGTATCAAAGGTTTCAAGAAAACATATCATTTAACGATTACCAACCTTTTAACGATAATAAACTATGTAACAATTTTAGTTTTTATACTTAATCACTTATAATTCAAAAAAATATCGCTTAAGGAGCTTCTCAATATTTCAAGCTTAAAAACTACCAATATCTCTTTTATTACCGCTATTTATTTTGTTAGATTGTATCCACTAATTGATTGTCATTTCTAAAGCGATTAATTTTATATCCTTTGTCATGTTTATGTTATAACATACTCCGTTACCGGGCACGGACTAATTATGACCCCGAAGCGATAACTTTGCTTTTCTGAAGAAGGAAAGATGATCTAGCACATATCTTTTCAGTCTCTTCTTGTTTTAGCAGATAACTGTTATTAGATGCTGAGGTAAAAGCAACATAAAAACCAAGCAATCTTAAAAATCACTTGGTTATGGCTTCTATATGTTTGATGTCCATGCTCCGTCTTGGTCACGGAGGATGAGGGCTGGATATTGGGGCATCACTGCCGTATTGGTTGTTGTCCAAAAATTAATTACATTAAATGATCCTGTTACAGCTCCTGTTACCATTACCAACCATGGATGTCCCGGACCAAATGGTGTTCGTGTTGCTCCTACACTAGTACGTGAAGCCATAGTCGGAAAGGCCTTTCCAGATCCCGAAAGATGATTGACTTCTGCTACAGAAAGGGCAAAGCCTTTCTTCTCGCCATTAGGGTCCACCTCCGCAAAGTCATTTTTCAAAGCATCCGTAAAATTTGGGTTTTCAAAGTCTAAAATAAAGGCTCGAGGTTCACCTACAACGGGCATCCATCCACTGGGCCAGTCCGAAGAATTAGAAAACCAATTTTCATTGATATGTGCATCCGGACCCACTCCAGTAAACTCCTGCTGCACTGGCTGAACCTGACGGCGAACAACACCTGGCAGACTATCGTGCCAGTTCTTCATACCATTATCTAAAGTTGAGTCATTGTAGTTATCCGTCGCAGGATCGATATTCCATTGGCTATTGAATTGAGGCGCAACTGCGCCGATCAAGTGATTCCCGTCACCCTTGTTCTCAAGGTAGCGGTATTCAATACCACGCATAGAGAATGTTTGANAGGTAGCGGTATTCAATACCACGCATAGAGAATGTTTGACCCGGTGTCATTTCACCTAGGATTGGCATACCGCTGCGGACTTCGTCCACCAACTGTTTGGCGAGGGCACTGTGCTCCTCGTTGCTGCCTTCCCACAGGGCCGCCACATCGCCGTCTGTGTTGGCAACCATGTTGGCAACAGCTTTAATCCCGTAATACAAGTCCCCTCTGAGTCCCCCTATGGC
>NZ_WIVG01000054.1 GCF_016758115.1 Lactococcus garvieae | reverse complement strand
CATTTTTTAGCGAGTACCACCGCAGAGTTGACAGAGCCTTTTTAATGAGTAAGAAAGAAACTTGACAATTGGATATTTTTGCTTTACAATGTTTTATGTAGTAAGTATTTTTATACATTAAACTATTTGCTCATATTTTCTGAAATATATTTTTTTATTTTTAAGGGGACTTATTTATATGTTTTTAGAAGGAAAAAAAATTGTCGTTATGGGTGTAGCAAACAACAAGTCCATTGCTTGGGGCTGTGCTAAAGCTATGAAAGATCAAGGGGCAACGTTGATCTACACTTATCAAAATGAACGTATGGAAAAGCAGCTTACAAAGCTTGCTGAACCAGAAGATTTACTTATCGAGTGTGATGTTGCATCTGACGAATCCATTCATCAGGCATTTTTAACGATTGAAAGTCGTGTTGGTAAAATAGATGGTTTGGTGCATGCCATCGCTTACTCTAAAAAAGAAGAACTTGATGGTAATGTATCGGATATTTCACGTGACGGCTATGCGCTTGCACAAGATATCTCTGCTTACTCATTGCTTGCTGTAGCAAAAGCAGCAAAACCTTTACTCAATGAAGGGTCTGGTATTGTTACTTTAAGCTACATGGGTTCTGTTCGGGCTATTCCTAACTACAATGTTATGGGAATTGCTAAGGCAGCATTGGAATCAGCAGTGCGTTACTTGGCGGCAGAAATGGCACATGTTGGCGTACATGTCAATGCTATATCAGCTGGAGCTATCAAGACACTTGCAGTTTCAGGGGTTGCTGGCTATAAAGACTTGATTAAAGAGTCAAATAGTCGTACAGCTGATGGCAAAGGTGTTACTATTGAGGAGGTGGGGCAGACAGCCGCCTTCCTTGTCAGTCCATTGGCCACAGGAGTTATTGGTGATATTATTTATGTAGACAAGGGTGTACATTTGACTTAAAGCAATCAAAAAAGTCCAGTAGAGTTTATTACGCTACTGGACTTTTTCGATTTCTCTTCTTCTGAGGTGGTTCCTCATGAAAGCTAAACTCTAGTTAGAATTTGTGTTTTTCGCTGAGGAACTAAAGGAGGCTTACACAACTTGGTAACTGATTTCATCATATCTCGAACTCAGATGTCCAAATTTTTAACACTCTATGTCCTTTATTTTCAATAGCAAAAGGAGCTAACATAAGCTGCTCCTCTTTTTATACTTTTATTTACGTTTTTGCTTACCGCTATTACGTCCTTTATTATTTTTCTTATGTGGCGCATCCAAGTTTTTCAAGCCTTGCTGTGTGGCAGATTTAGGTGTCACATCTTTTGGAAGGTCTGCCATTTTTGGTGGGTTATGTTTGAATTCCTCTTCAATTTTTTGGCGCATACGTGGCTTCATAATATAAGTAATGATAATTTGCTGAATAACCATAACGATACCACCGACAGCCCAGTAAAGGGCTACACCTGCAGGAGACATAAAACTGAAAATGATAATCATTACAGGACTCATAATGAGCATTGTCAAGCCAGTTTTCTTTTGTTCGGGTGTCATGCTCTTTGTGGAAATCCAAGTTTGGAGGAAGTAAAAGATACCCGCAATGAGCGTGATAACAATACTTGGACTACCTAAGTTGATACCAAAGAAAGTTGCTGTAGAAATACCCGGAGTATATGCTGCTGCATTGTAAAGGGCAATGAAGAAGGGCCACTGGATAAGTAATGGTAAACAGCCCATTGAAGCTAACATGTTGATACCATTATCTTTTTGAGCTTTCATGAGTGCCTGCTGTGCAGCCATACGCTCTTCTGGAGTTGTAGCAGCTTTGAGGCGAGCATTTAAAGGCTCAAAAACAGGAGCTAAATAGGCAGTTTTTTCTTGCATATAAGTTGATTTGTAGGCTTGATTAAGACCTAGAGGGAGGATGAGGAAACGGATAATCAAGGTTACCAAGACAATCCCCCAGCCATAACCAAGGTTCATGTTATTTGCAAATAAGTCGACAAAGGAGGACATTGGCTTAACAAGAATTTGATAAGTTAAACCTTGTGTCGCAGATTCAGTAGGAACACGCACACCATCAACGATATGGGTTTGGACGCAGCCAGAGAGCAAGAGCAAACCAGCGCCTGTTATTCCTAATAAGGACAATTTTTTTTTCAAATTTTTCAAAATAAATTCGCTTTCTATACTTTCTATAAATAAACAGTCTGTTACTATTCTACAGGAAATTATTTTATTTTTCAATAGGTCTATAGTCTTAAATCAGCTATTTTATCACATTAAAAAGACTTTCTATTTCCTTGAAATAGGTAAAAATAGATAGCTTTTTATGAAGGGCAAAAACAGACAAAAAGCTATCTGTTAAAGACAGCTTCTTGTTTGAATTTTAGGAAATAAATGTTGTGATTTCTTTTTCAAAATGTTCAATCTTGCTTTGCGCTTGTTCCTCTGTATCTGCCACAGCTGCCAGATAGAATTTTATCTTTGGCTCTGTACCTGAAGGACGAACAGCAATCCAACTGCCATCTTCTAAATGATATTTTAAAACATCAGAAGGAGGAGTTGTTAATTTTTCAACTTTGCCACTGTGTGATGTTGCAGTAAGTTCCTTGAAGTCTTCAGTCAAAAGAATTTCAAGACCGTCAAATTTTTCTGGTGCATTGTCACGGAATTTACCCATGATTTCAGCGATTTGTTCTTTCCCAGTGCTTCCTTCAAGCGTAACTGAAAGTGTTTTTTCAACAAAGTAGCCATATTCAGCATAGATATCTTGAATACCATCATATAGAGTTTTGCCTAAAGAACGGTAATAAGCCGCAACTTCGCAGATGAGGAGCATCGCTTGAATAGCATCTTTATCACGGACGAAAGGCTTGATGAGATAGCCAAAGCTTTCCTCAAAACCAAACATGTAAGTGTGTTCACCTGTAGTTTCCCAAGCATGAATTTTTTCGCCAATGAATTTGAAACCAGTAAGTACATTGAACATTTCGACATTGTAGCTTTCAGCAATGTGGCTGACTAGCTCAGTAGAAACGATAGACTTAGCCATAGCTGCATTCGTAGGTAAAGTGCCAGCAGTTTTGTGCGCTTCGAGGATATATTTAGCTAAAACGGCACCGATTTGGTTACCTGTCAAAGGTTGGTAACTTCCATCTGGTAAGCGGACTTCAACACCGATGCGATCGGCATCAGGATCAGTGGCAACAAGCATGTCTGCACCAACTTTACGGCCAAGATCTTCAGACATAGCAAAGGCTGCTTGACTTTCAGGGTTAGGTGATTTTACAGTTGAAAAGTCCGGATCGGGAATGGCTTGCTCTTCTACAACAGCAATTTTTTCAAAACCAGCTGTGGCAAGCGCACGACGTCCCAGCATTTCACCTGTTCCGTGGAGTGGAGTGTAAACGATATTAAGATCACGACCGTATTTCTTAATTAATTCATGATTGATGGTTACGGTTTCAATGTTTTTAAGATATTTTGCATCAATATCTTCACCAATAATTGTAATCATGCCCTCCGCAATATATTTTTCAGTATCACCTAAAGTGATAGAGAAAATGTCGTCAATTTGGCGAATATATTCGGTCAAGGCTGCAGCATCTTCAGGCGGCATTTGTCCACCGTCTTCGCCATAAACTTTGTAGCCGTTGTAAGGCGCAGGATTATGGCTTGCCGTAATCATAACACCTGTAAGCGTCTTCAGCTCACGAATTGTAAAGCTCAATGCAGGAGTAGGACGGAGACTGTCATAAACATAGCTTGGGATACCATGGTCTGCCAGAATTGTTGCAGTTTCCATAGCGAACTCTTTAGAAAAGTGACGGCTATCATAAGCAATAGCTACACCACGTTTTTTCGCATCGCCTTTGCTGTCCATCAGACGTGCAAGCCCTTCAGTTGTCAAACGTACTGTGTAAATATTCATACGATTTGTCCCAGCACCTAAAAGGCCACGTTGACCAGCTGTACCGAACTCAAGATAGGTATAGAAAGCATCTTCCTTTGTTTTTTCATCCATTGCAAGAAGTTCTTCATGTAAGTCGGGCGTTAAGTCAGCATTTAGCCATTGTTCATAAATTTCTTTGTATGACATCCTTATCCTCCAAAGCCTGTTTTTTAGGCTTCAATCAGTTATTGTTAATTTAAAATCCTCATCTAAAAATGAATTCGGTTTCAGATGTATTATATCATTTTTCATTTTTATTTTCCAAAAAATAAAAAACAGCCAGAGAGCGGCTGTTTGATATTTTAACGAGATTTTTCTAATGAGGGGACAATGGCTGCAGTTAAAATTACAGCTATGATTACCTCAGCAATGGAATTTCCCGTAACGATAAGTTGAATGAGATTAGTAAAAGTCATACCTGTGTATTGACCAAAAAATAGGGTAATAAAACTTAACACAAGGATGGTATTTGTGGCTGTGCCGACAAAAGCAGCGATAGCTGCACCAGTGCGTGTTTTCATAGTTTTGTAGATAAAATAAGGAAAAACACCAATAAGGATTCGAGGAACAAGAGCAACAACCAAAGCCCAGAGAGAACCATGATTTGTACCAGGAATAGGTTGAAGGGGGCTAAATACATAACTTAAAGGTGTGGTAAGGATTGTTGAGTTAATGACACTGATAATCCCCATCACAAGTCCTAAGAAGGCCCCTTTACGTGCACCTAAGACAATGGAACCTATGATTACAGGAATATGCAAGAGCGTAGGCACAATGGGAAGGGGCCACATGCTATAGACGATTTGGCTCAAAACTTGCACGACAACCATGATAGCAATAAAGATTGCAAGGATGGCAATATCGGATGCTTTTGATTTTTTCATGTTTTAAATTTCCTCAATTTTAGTCGCTTGATCTAGCGTATCAACAATGGTATCAATATCAGCTAAGGCGCCTTCACCAAAGTCTCCACAAGCTAGGAGAGATTGTTTGGGTTGTATAACATTGTATCCTATTGATTTTAAAATATCAATATTTTTCATCGTTAAGGGATTGGCATACATATTAGTATTCATGGCAGGAGCGATGTATTTGGTCTTTCTGGGATGAAGCGCAAGGGCTACAGATGTTACAATATCAGAAGCAGCACCATGAGAAAGGCGGCTTATAGTATCAGCTGTAGCAGGCGCAACAACAAAAATATCAGTGTGTTTTGCGATATCGATATGATTAACAACATCAGGATGTTCTTCATCCATAATATCGGTGTGCACTTTGTTTTTGGATAACACTTGTAAAGTTAAGGGTGTAATAAATTGAGTAGCTGCTTTTGTCATCAACACAGTAACATTGTGGTTCTTTTTGTTGAGCATTGAGACGATATCTGCAGCTTTGTAGGCCGCAATGCTGCCAGTAACAGCAAGAGTGATATTAGCCATGGTGTGCCTCCTCGGATTTTTTAACAATTGCTTGGGCAATTTGTGGTTTAGTTCTAAGCCGAGTAATATCTGCAGAATCACTTACTAAGAAGGCCAGATGATTTTCTCCCTGGATATTAGCCAGATCATTTGCAATGATAAAATCAGCAGAAGTTTCTTTGCGTTTGCTTTGGGCAACCTCCAGCAGGTGTTCCTCACTTACACCAGAAAGGAGTTTAAAGCCAAAAAGCAGAACTTCAGGTTTCCATTTTTTAATAAATGAAATAACTTTTGGTGTTTTTTCCAAGAGCATCACTTGGTACTCAGAATTTGATGATATTTTTTTCTGTGCTGCAGGGCGGAAATGAAGGAGCTGTTCTTTTGTAAGCGGCTGTGGTAAGTCGTCTATCCCAGCCATATAAACAGGACGATAATCAGAAACAGCCATACTGTGTACAACAACATCCACTAATGGAAGGTGCTTTTCAACATTATCTAGTAAATCTTGTGTGTCGCCAATTGGAATAACAGTTAAATTTTCTTGTTCTGAGGGCAGCTGTGCAAAACGTCCAGCTAATAAAATAACATGATGTCCATGTTCTAAAAATTCTTCAGCAGTTAATTTTCCTAAACTACCTGTAGCGAAATTAGTGATACCACGAACGGTATCAATGGGCTCAGTGGTACCACCTGCTGTAATTAAAATCTTCATGGATTTATTTTAACCTAAGTTTTTTGGCAATGCAAGAAGCTTGTACCCATAGAGGTATGGTGGTGAAGAAAACGCTTGCAATAAAAGGATAGAAGTCTTATAATTTAAAGTGAAAAAGTCAGAAAATGAAAAGAGGGAAAAATGCTTACAGAAGAGATTAAAACAAGTTTTTTAGAGGTTTTAGAAGAAGGTGTAAAGCCTGCGACAGGTTGTACTGAGCCAGTTGCCGTTGCTTATGCTGCTGCTATTTGCAGTAAATATTTAGGAAGCTCAAAGATTGCCAGTATAAATATCCGCGTTTCCGCTAATGTAATGAAAAATGCTTTGGCTGTCATTGTACCCGGAACGGGAGAAGCTGGAGTAAAAGTAGCAGCAGCTGCAGGTGCAATAGGTGGTGATGCAGAAGCTGGCTTGAAAGTCATTTCCAACCTGAAGGAAAATGTTTTAAGAGAAATTTTGGAACTCGCGAAATCAGACCATATAAGTGCAGAAGTAGTTCCTGTAGAAGATAAGCTCTATGTTGAAGTGACTATCATGTCCAGAGAGGACACTGTGACAGTAAAAATTGCTGGTGGTCATACCCATGTTTATTGGATTCAAAAAAATGAAGAAGTGATTTTTGAAAAGGAAAAGCCCTTATCTGATGAGGAGTCGAAGCATACGAACTTCCTAAAAAGCTGCCGCTTCACAGAAATCTGGGAATTTGCAACATGTCAAGACTTAGAAAGCATTTGCTCACTAAAAAGGGCTAAGGACTTAAATATGGCTTTAGTGAAGGAAGGGCTAGAGCATGACTATGGTATGAAGATTGGGAAAACATTGCTCGGGGAAAGACAGCTGCAGCTCCTCTCTTTAGAGGAAAAGATAGTTGTTTGCACGGCTGCTGCATCAGATGCTCGTATGGGAGGAGCTCAACGGCCTGCGATGACAAATTCTGGTTCAGGTAACCAAGGAATCACAGCGACAGTTCCAGTCTGCGTATTTGCACAGCACAGAGAAATAAGTGATGAAAAACTTATTAGAGCTCTGACTCTTTCTCATTTAACAGCTCTTTATATTCATGCTTTCTTACCCCTCTTATCTGCCTATTGTGCCACAGATTCTGCGGCTATGGGAGCTGCAGCAGCCTTGATTTATCTTGAGTCAGAGGATGAAATAAAGGCTGAGATGGCAATTAAAAATATGATTGGTGATGCAGTGGGGATGATTTGTGATGGCGCAGGATTTTCTTGTGCTATAAAAGTAGTTAGCTCGGTCTCTTCGATGTATCGCGCGGTACGTCTGGCTCAAGCTGGAATAGTTATACCAGCAACAAACGGTATAGTTTCTGAAAATGTAGATGATTGTATTCGTGATTTGGGCCGCTATGTTTCAGAAGGAATGCAGACTTCAGATCCAGTTATATTGGATATTATGATGAATAAAAATTAACTTGAAGGTGAGATTAAGGCAGAAATGCCAGAAAAAAACGTTCAAAACAGCTCCGTAATGCTGCATTGAACGTTTTTTTCTGTTTCAGATTGAACTTTTTCTCTAGACTCTTTTATTGTTTTGGCTCGCCATGTGGATAGAAGTTTTCCTTAGCCATATCATCATAAATGACATAGATTGTCTCACGAGGAGCACCAGTGTGCTTCATAACGACTTCCGTAATCTCTTTGGCTAAAGCTGCTTTGACTTCAGCGCTACGTCCTTCAACTAATTCGACATGTACAAATGGCATGTGAATACCTCCTTCTGAGTATTTATATACTTATATTCTATCATTTTCCTAAATAATAAGCATATTTTAAGTAAAGATAAAAACGAAAGATTTATAAACATACCTGAGAAGGGAAATATTATGAGGTAAAGAAGCTCAAGCTCAGGCAGGAGCTTCTTTTTTATCCACTTTTCAGGCGCTAACCACGGAAGCTGAAAACAAGGTTAAGTGAAAGTCTCCCTCGCTTTTCTCATCAAACACTCATTTCATTTGACCTTTTTTTTTTTTTATACTATAGACTCAGAAAGTAAACGTAACATTATAAATGTATATGTAATGAAAATCTAAAAGTACAGGTTACGCCAAAGGAGGAGTTTATGACACCAGAAAAGAAAAAACAGCGGCGGCTGCGCAACCTCGTACTCCTGTCGCTCTTGTTACTCGCAGTAGGCGGCACCTTCGCCTTCCAAGCCTTCAACCAACGGGCCATCAATGACCGGTTGAATGACGTTCAAGTCAATGTTGGTGGCCGCGTCCACGACTACTACAATCGAGACACCGAAAACAAGGACGTCTTCGTGGAAAACTACGGGGAGCGGCCAATCATGGCCCGGATACGCCTGTCCGAGTTCCTCGAAACCCGACAAACGGGCGAGACAGACTTCACACCCTTAGTTTCTGGCAGTCAGCGCGATCAACTTGACAGCTGGACCACCTGGATTCCAAGCTCAGACAATATAAATGTCCGTGCAAATGTTGGAAACTCTGATGCCTTCAATCGTTACTCACGCTTGACCTTTGGCTGGAGTCGCCAAGGAGAGTACGCCCCATGGTATATGCCCACCTTCAACCATGATAACTTGGACCTGATGACAGCTGCCGCAGGTCATGCTCGGGACTATATTGCAGGTGGAGGTGCGACAGATGCGGTGACAGACGGTGCCACTCATCCCGGGGCTGGAACCGATGCTTACTGGTCTGAAAATGATGACTACGAGAATGGCGGTCAAGGAACAACCTGGCCGGGTGTCATAGCTACTCATACTGCAGCCCAGAACTTGCAAGAGCAACGCGCACCGATGACATTACAGCAGTGGCAAACTATCCCCAATAACCAAAAAATCGGTGACTTCTGGGTTATCGACCATGAAACAGGCTGGGCCTACTGGGCGTCTCTACTAGAACCAGGTCAAGCGACTTCTTACTTGTTAGATGCGGCAGAAATGCTGGATGCCATTGAAGATACAGTCTTTAACGGTTCTTACTACTACGGTATCCATGTGGTGGACAGCGAACTTATCAGCCCGGGCGAAGAATTTACAGATGAAGCAGGTGCTTCGGGTAACTTGGCTGACCTGCTTGTAGGTATCCGCAACAATGCCATTGATGAGGACTGGGGCAACCCACCATCTACAGAGGATGTCCAACCGGATGACCTTAACTTTGGTGCCATGAATCCGGGCCGTATCTTTACGATGTCAGGGGAAGAATATCGGTATTTAGAAGACATGGACAATGGTAATCATATGATTATCAAGAATGACCCCATTCGTAATGTTTCTTGGGAGGAGCAGAATGATGAGCTGGTTTCTTGGTATGCGGGACTTGATGATGAGGTGAAGGCAATAGTTCGTCCTGTATCAATACCGAGTACTGTACCAAGTATTTCAGTCGATTCCGTGCAATGGACTTCATTTAATGGTTTGCTATTTTGGTTACCTTCTAACTTTAATGAGTTGGCTTTAGGAGCAGGGGTAAATGATGTGACAGAGGTTGCTTCAAGCGGTTCAGGACGTGCTTTTGCACTTTCCTTCGCTGATGTGGTTCGTTTATCAGATAAAGACCGTGCTTTTTCCACACCAGCAGGTCGCTTTGGTCCTGGTAATAGTTTTTGGTGGCTGCGTACTCCTGGAGTGCTTAGTGGTATACATCCGGTTGCTTGGGCCGTACATCTGCAAGGGCCATTAGTTTATCCACGACAAGATGAAAGTCGTGATAATGGCGGAGTCCGACCAGCCTTAATTATTCACCAAATCCCAAGTTAATCTTCAAAAAGTTTAAAGGTATCTAGACTTAACCTCTCAACAAAGAGTTCCGAATTCCGGAACTCTTTGTCTACAACTTTCCTAATTTGAGGCATAACAGCCTAAGAAGTTTATCCGTTAAAGAAAAAACTTCTCAGTGTCCACTTGTAATTTTAATCCCAATAAGACCAACAATGAGCATGAGTATAAAAAACCATGTTAATGTGGGGAGTTTATCTTTGAAAAGAAGGACACCAACTAAGATACTTCCTACTGCCCCAATCCCCGTCCAAATGGGGTAAGCAATTCCTAAAGGTAACTTTTTCATCGCCAAGCTTAAAAAGCCAAAGCTGATCAACATACCAATGACAGTTAAAATATCATACTTTAGTATAGAAAAACCCTGGCTTAACTTCATCATAGTTGCCCAAATAACTTCAAATATTCCTGCAAGAAATAAGAAAACCCATGCCATATTATACCTCTTTCAAAAAATCAACTTGCTCCTAAGGACCATGAAGCAGTCATGTTTTTATAAGTAAAAAGAGCCATGCCAACTAACCACAAGGCCTAAGGTTAGTTGCATGACTCTGATAAGTAGTGCTCCGGCGAGCAATACTTCCGTCCTTTTTATTATAGTATCATTATTTCATATTTAGGGGAAGAATTCACGGTTTAGATTAAATATTATAAAATCATAGGAAAGTTGACAGTAAGGCTAGGGCAGCGAGTCCTCCCTGAGTAAAGATGATTTTTTTATCGCTGCTTACACTTCCATAGGCTGCAACAAGTAGAATGTAGATTAAGATCATTCGACTAATCAATACAGGAGCTGAGGATAAAAAAGCACCATAAAGCAGACCAACAGCAATCAAACCATTATAAACGCCTTGATTTTTTAACAGGGTATTTACGCTGTCTCTTTTCAGTTCCTCTTGACTTAAGTTGAATACCCTACTGGTTTGTTTTGAAGCTGTTGCCAGTGTTTCTAGGTAGAGGATGTAAAAAAATTCCAGTGCAACAAGTATGATGAGTATTTGAGAATAAAGTGACATCATGCATTTCTCCTTTCGTTTAATATTGTACACTTTTTTATTTTTCCGTGCAGCAACGAGTGATTGAGGAGTTGGAAAAAGTTGGCGCATTGTTCTGAAAAGAATTGAAAGAAATCTCAGGGTACAAAAAGTTCGCAGTAAGTTTGTGGTGAACTTGAGGGATTTAGAGTACTTACTATCACTAATTTATGGTGGTGTTCTGTTAATTTCTGCTGTCTTTTAAACATCATATAGGGTATAATGATAGTATGGAATGGAGTAATAAATACTCACAGTAAATAAGGGTTCTGTATAATCTGTGGTGGTAGATTAAAATCTAC
>NZ_WIVG01000053.1 GCF_016758115.1 Lactococcus garvieae | reverse complement strand
ATTCCCAGATGATTTTGCCAATGCGCCCGAGGGTTTCTGGAATGTAGCAGCAAATGGCTGGTTCGATCCTGGCGGTGGTGTAAATAATCCAACAGATATCTGGGTTGATGGTGACATCAACTGGAAGTTTAATCTGGATCATCCTTCAGTACCAGCAGCAATGCGTGACGATATCACCATGTATACTCCGGGTGGGGAGAAGAAAGCTTTCGCCCTATCTATGGCTGATGTTGTACGTGCCTCTGGCTCAGGTTTAGCTTTTCCAGACCGTAACTCAAGGAATGTTGGAGTTGCTGGAGGAGTTTGGGTATTTCGGACGTTTGCTAGATATAATCTGCCGTGGCTGACAAGCTCATCTGTGACATGGTGGGTAAATGGGGGACTTCTGTCACATCTTGGTCTTCCAGTTCATTCTGGCGGGCATATCGCCCGCCCTGCTCTCATCCTCCGCGACCAAGATGGTGCTTGGACTTCGATTTTTTAAAGTCTCTTTGGGAAAAATAGAGAGGAGAGAGAGAACACTTCCATTATCCGATTTTTATAGAAAAAACGCTTGATAACACTGTGAATGCGGTAGTTGAGCGTTTTTATTGTTGTGTTTTGAAGCATTTGCAGAAGAGAAGTTCCTTGAAGATCACAGGTCTACAATTTTTAGATTGAAAAGTCTAACTAGGAAAAGAAAAAAAGAAGTATACAAATAAAATGAAAAAGTAGAAAATTTTAACTTGTTTTTGACAAAAGATGAACAAGGGTGATAAAATAATATTATGGAAAAACAATAGTATTTTCTCATTTTTCTATACAATATTTTCTTGTGAAGTAAAGAGATGAAGAATATCTCGATGAAATAGGGTAATAATTTTTATTACATATATTATATTATTTTAAAGGAGAATAAAAATGGCAACAATTAGTGTTACACCCGAAGAACTGAAGCAACAAGCGCAAGTTTATATCCAATCTAAGGAAGAAATCGAGCAAGCGATTCAACGTGTAAATTCGATGAACAACACAATCGCGGAAGAGTGGAAAGGTCAAGCTTTCCAAGCTTACTTGGAGCAATATAACCAACTCTATCAAAATGTTCAAAAGTTTGAAGAATTGCTAGAAAGCATCAATCAACAACTCAACAAATATGCGGACACAGTTGCAGAACGTGATGCACAGGATGCGCAAAGTTTTGGCTTCTAAATCAAAGAAATTTGTAGTCTGAGGAGACTACTTTTTTAAAAGGAATAGAGAATGGATAAGAAAAAAATAAATTGTAAATGGATACTGGTGATTTCTATTCTTTTATTGATTGGAGGGATTACTGCAATGACACAGCTTAAAACGCCGTTTGATATTTTTTTGACAAAAGACTTTACAACACCATCAAAAAATGACCAAATTGCTTATTTGAAGAAACATGAAAAAGAAATGACGGAAGCTATGCTAGATGACAAAGTAAAAACTATTGAGTGGGACTGGGATAGTTTAGATATTGAAACCATCGGTAATGGAACACCGCAAGGGGGAGGACTAGTATTAACAATCAATGGGAGGTTTAATCATATAGAAGACTCCAGTTTTACTGTAGGTTTTAATCTGGAAAATCGTAAATCATATCCGAAGATTGATGACATGACGTTAATGCAACCTTTGAGAATAGATGGGGGAACAAAATTATATGAGTGATTTAGACAATTTCAATAATATCTACGCCAATTTAGCTGAATCCGCTTATAAGGGCCGTCCTAATAATTTTCCTCCAAACGTATCAAAATCTAAAGAAACTCCCTATGATTTTTCCAAAGACTATATAAACAAAAAGACGGGAAAAATTCAAACGTATGGCGGGACCAATCTTCCTAACAATGGGGTAGTTTATCTTCAGCCGGATAAAACCTTACATATTGAGAAAGTAACTACAGATTTACGAGTTCCTAATCCTGATGGAGGATTTCATACAGAATCTTATGTGACCCGTATTTATAAAAAAGGATTATTGACGGATGAAAAAGCAGGTTTTAATGCTTACTTTGTGACAGATACTCCAAAACTTAACAAAGAAACTAAGGAAACCTATTTGGCGGTGCGTGGAAGCGACAGTATGTCTATAGAAAATTTGAATGACTGGGTAGCAAATGACGGGAACTTTGCACTCACCAATGCTTACATTCCCCAAGCAAAACTTGCGAATAAAGCCCTTGTTTCTAAAATAGGGGAGATTAAAAAGCAAGCGCCTAGTGCTAAGCTCAATGTTACTGGGCATTCTCTTGGTACAATGGTGTCGGCGCAGGCGGTCGCAAAACTTTATCATGATTATCCAAAAGATTTTAATACAATCGGAAAAGTGGTCTTGTTTGATGGTCCAGATGTCACCAAAAGCTTAAAAAAGATGGGACTTTCAGATAAGGAGATTAAAGCAGTTGGTGAAAAAGTGACGTATTATGTCAATCCTTTTGATATGGTAAGCATGTTAAATCGGACAGCACCTTATGAAGAGCAGTTTGGCCATGTCAATGTGATTGTACCTGTACACTTTAGTACGACTTTTGATAAAATGAGCAGTCATGATTTTGGCGAATTCCAAATGGATGCCTATGGCAACCCTTTAGTGGCAAGCAAGAATTTTCATCCTGAAATGTTAACGGCAGGTCACCAGCTTGCAAATCTAATTGAGAAATCTGTTTCAAAGATTGAAGCAGCAGGAATTTCAGGTGTATCGGCTTCGGTGATTTTTGCGGCCCTATCAGGTGGGGTGTCAGCTTTGATTGCATTGGGGTTGACAGCAGCTGCAGCCAAGGCAATTTACGATGAGTTTGAGAAATCTTATCAAGATATCGTTTCTGAAGCAAATAAAAAAGCAAAAGCATGGAATGCGAAACACATTCCGGACTATCAAAATAGAATTCGAACTGCAAGTGGAAGTCAAAAAGTTGAATTGAGGGTAGAGTTGTTACAATGTGTTGCCCAAGATGCCATGATTCGGGCGGAAGAGTTTACAAATGAAGTTAAAACAGATCTGTCAGATGCTTTAGAAAAAATTCAAAAAGAAATTAAGGAAGGGATTCAAGCTATCAGTGATGTTGTGCACTACTTGGAGACGAGTGAGGTCTTTTCCTTGTTGACTGAACTTGAACTTCCAAGCGTTTGGGATAAAGATATTGAAGCACATACGAATAAGGAAGCAAGAACTTTTCAAACTGAAATTGAAGAATTCTCTGCAACATTAATGAAAATTGTACAGAATATTGAACAAGTAGACTCTCAGGGGGCAGCAGGTTTTAATACACTGATGAATCAAACGCGAGTAAATTGGGGAGCAACAAAATGACAAATCAATATAAAACAAATGCCTATCTCGATATTTTTGCACTGGACCAACAATTTAAGGAAGCTCAGAAAGAGCAAGAAAGACAGGCAATAAAATGTATTATAGAAGCTAAGAAGTCTAAAATAGAGGCAGAAAATACTGCTTTAAAGGCAAAGCTAGAAAAACGAAAAGCGAAAATGAAAGACTTTGCAGGGAAAACAGTAGTGTCAAGTTTTAAAGAGGGCCTTACTGGAAAAGTTGCAGAGGCAGCAGAGAGGCATCTCACGTCCAAAAAATTTGAGCCGGATTTAAAAAGTCCGATTAAATAATGTATCAGAAAGGCTGATGAACGCATGGATAATAATACAAGA
Source organism: Lactococcus garvieae (assembly GCF_016758115.1). Lineage (GTDB taxonomy): Bacteria > Bacillota > Bacilli > Lactobacillales > Streptococcaceae > Lactococcus > Lactococcus muris. The sequence continues at coordinate 7,744 of NZ_WIVG01000053.1, read as the reverse complement.
TGGAAAATTGAAGAGGAACATGCTGCCAACATGAAACAACTCAAGGAGGCGGAAGGGCTGTTGGACGAGTATCAAATGAAAATGAGGCAAACAACACAACAGCTTCTTGACCATGTCTATAGTTTTTATGGAGAGCTTGATGAAGGAGTTCCCTCTGGTTTGAGTCAACCTTTTGAGGAAGTTTTAGAAAACTATAATTTTAGCCTAAGACAAAAAAGAGAAGAACTGGAAGAGTTACGCCTTCAAGAACAACGGGACTTCAATCAAAAGATGGATTTTTGAGGCGTTTTTCATTGACGAGTAAAATACAGCGGGTCTAATTAGCCCGTTTTTTTTTACATGTTGCTTTCTAGCCAGAAAATATATCAAATTTTGCAAGAATGTAATGGCTTTAAATAAGGCTTTGGGGCTCTCTCTTTTTAAAAAGCAGTGCACTTTTTTATTAATGAGTGTTTATAATAGATGTCTGAACATTGAAAAAATAGCGGGCGCATGATAGTATAGGGGTAACTGTTGATATGAAGGAGATTAAAATGTCTAAAATTAGTGTCATTGTTCCTGTTTATAATGCAGAAGCGTATGTGAAACAGTGTGTTGAGAGCGTTTTTCAACAGTCATATACTGACCTTGAAATTCTCTTAATTAATGATGGTTCGACAGACAGGTCGGCTTTGATTTGTGAGCAACTCAAAGCCATGGATGACAGGGTTAGGGTTGTTCACCTTTCAGAAAATAGGGGGCTGGGTGCTGCGCGCAATACCTCTCTAGAGGTGGCGACAGGTGATTATATCTTATTTTTAGATGCGGATGACTGGATTGATTCTAACCATGTCAGCGATTTGTATGAGTTGATAACACGTACTCAGAGCGATGTGGCGATTGCTAACTTTACGCGTTACTATGAGGATGAAGCGCGTTATGAATTACACATTGGTGATGAGGATTACTACGAAAAAGTTTATACGCCGGAAGAATGGTTTGCTTACCAATACGGTGCACCACATAATCTCAGCCAATGTTTTACAGTGCCTTGGGGTAAACTTTACAAGAAATCCTTGTTTGAATATGTTACTTATCCAAAAAATGGCTTTGGCGAGGATGATCGTACAACATGGAAGTTGTATCTTCTTTCTGACCGTATCGCCTATATGAATCGCTCGAGTCTTGTCTACCGTGTGAACGCAGGTTCTATGACACAGACGACTGATCAAGCAAAAGTTTTTGATGTAGAGCCTGTGGCGGAGCGAATAGCTGTTTTGGGTCTTCTTGGTTGGGATATTTCACGAGAAGTTAAGGCTTATCTCTGGCGGGCCCAACTCAATCGTGACAGTAAATTACGAAATGGCGACATTCCAGCTTATAAGGAATTAGAGTTACGTCTACGTTTAATGGAGAAATATAAGGATTAATGCGAGTTTATATAACAAATATCAATGGATTAGCAAGCTCTGCTCAGTTAGCACAAAATATGGTTACTGATATTGCTGTAGCACTGGGTTACCGTGAGCTTGGTATTTATCGCTATGATATCACAGCTGATTCACCTGTTGAACTGTCCAAACGACTGGATGGCATCGTGGCAGGTCTGCGGCAAGGTGATGTGGTTATTTTTCAAACCCCAACCTGGAATACGACAGCCTTTGATGAGCGCTTCATGGACAAGTTACGTCTCTATCGTGTAAAAATCATCGTCTTTGTGCATGATGTGGTTCCTTTAATGTTTGCGGGGAATTATTATCTTATGGAGCGGACGATTGCTTACTATAACAAGGCCGATCTTATCATTGTTCCCAGTCAAGAAATGTTAGATAAGCTGAGAGAACAGGGACTCACAGTCAAAAAAGCCATCATCCAAAAAATGTGGGATCATCCAACGACTGTGCCAAGTTTACCAGCTGTCTTTGAAAAACGGTTGCATTTTCCAGGATCAGTGGAGCGTTTCAGCTTTGTGAAACAATGGCACTATGATATTCCTCTTCATCTTTACTCACGTGAGGATGTGGCATTACCAAGTAATGTTTATCATCATCCATATATGCCCGATGAACAATTACTCCTAGAGCTGTCACGTGGTGGCTTTGGGTTGGTCTGGATGGATGACCATGATAAGGACTATCAAAAACTTTACTGCCCTTATAAACTCGGGGCTTTCTTAGCAGCAGGTATTCCTGTCTTTGTACAGCGAGGTATCGCTAATCAGGACCTTATTGAGCGCAATGGACTGGGAATTGTTGTGGATAGTTTGGACGAGGTGGCGACTATAGTCCGAGACATGACGGAGGAAACTTATCAGAAAATGGTTGAACGGGTGAGAGCGTTCAATCCTCTTTTGCGGCACGGGTATTTTTCGCGCCGCCTGTTAACTAATGCGGTATTTGAGGTGTTATGTGACTAAGAAAAATACTTTATCAGAAATCACTGTGCTGCCAATATTAGAGAGTTTATCTTTTGTCCAAACGCATGGTGCGAGTGTGGCACGTTTTGGAGATGGTGAAGTGGATATCATGATGGGGCACAGTATTCCATACCAAGACTATGATGAGATACTTGCTGGGCGTTTGCGCGAGATTTTAAGCCGCCAGAGTGATGAGAAACTCATGGTTTGCTTACCAGATGTTTTCAACAATCTTGAACGCTACAATACGAATGCGCGTGCCTTTTGGGCTGACCATTTTTCCAAGTATGGCGATTTCTACCTGAAGGCGTGTCAATCATCGTGGTACGGTTCAACCTTTATCTCACGCCCTTACATTGACTTGGTGGATAAGAGCCCTGCGCAGAGCTCCTTTGATGCTTTAAAGGAGCTCTGGAGGAATCGGGATATTGTCATTGTTGAGGGAGAAACATCATGTTCTGGTGTGGGTAATGACTTGTTTGCGGCTGCTAAGTCTATATCTCGTATCATCTGTCCTTCGCGAAATGCTTTTGCCCAGTATGACCTTATTTTGGAAGAGGTTAAGCGTGTGCCTAAGGAATCACTGGTTCTTTTGATGCTTGGACCAACAGCAAAAGTTCTTGCTTATGACTTGATGCTGCAAGGTTATCAGGCCATTGATCTCGGTCATATCGACTCAGAGTACGAGTGGTTTCAGATGAAAGCCACTCATAAGGTTAAATTAAATCATAAGCATACAGCAGAATTTAACTATGATGAGGCGATTGTATTTGAAAAGGACAGTCTTTATGAGAGTCAAATTTTAGCTAAAATTACATCATCAATTGAAAGAAAGGAAAATCTGATGTCTTCAGAGTCAGTTATTAGTATCATTGTTCCTGTTTATAATACTTCTGCCTACCTAAGACGTTGTATGAAGTCACTCCTGAACCAAACGTATCAAAACTTTGAAATTATTCTCATCAACGATGGTTCTACAGATGGGAGCGGCTTACTGTGTGAAGAATATGCTGAGTCAGATCAGCGTATCCGTCTCATTCATCAAGAAAATGCTGGACCATCAGCAGCACGAAATCGTGGTATTGAATTAGCGAGTGGTGACTATATTACTTTCGTTGATTCGGATGACTTTGTCGAGCCTAACTATCTAGAGCGGCTCTATCAGACGGCTAAAACTAACGATACCGATATTGCCATTTGTAATTTCAACTCGTTTAATGAAGAACGGCAAAGTTTTCTTTTTTCTATCACCTCTGAGATGTTCTTTGAGAAGGTCTATACGATGCAAGAGTGGCTTGACCAGGAAAATGTACCTAAAAACAACCTCTTTCTAGCATTCACATTAACAACATTTAAACTTTTTAAAGCTGAACTTTTTGAGGGGCTTGTTTTTCCAGTAGGCCGTTTACGTGAGGATGATGCAACAGTCTACAAGCTTTATCTCAAGGCCAATAAGATTGCTTTTATCAATCAAGGGTTATATTATTATTCGCAACATGCAACGAGTCTTTCTCATAATAGTATGCAGACGGATATTGAGGGAATGATTCGTAACGCTGAGGAGCGCATTGTCCTACTTACCGCTATGGGTTATGACGCGACTCAACATCTTGTCTCCTACCAAAAAAGACTCGAAAAATGCCAACGAGATGCTATGGCTTCTGGCCAAATTACTCTCTACCAAGACATTAGCACCAAGCTTGATTTGATTCGACATTTTAAGAAGAACGGGGGAGAAGATGCCTAAGATAAGTGTCGTCGTTCCTGTCTATAATGCGGGTGACTATCTTGTGCCTTGCTTAGATAGTATCATCCAACAAACCTACACTAATCTGGAGATTATTCTTGTTAACGATGGTTCAACGGATGGTTCAGCGGCGGTCTGTGAACGCTATCGCAGACAAGATTCGCGTATTCGTTTGGTGCATAAGCCACTCGGCGGTGGTGGCGTTGGTTCAGCACGTAATTCAGCGCTCCCTCTTATCACAGGAGACTATGTCCTTTTTGTCGATAATGATGACTGGCTGGAGCCTAATCATATCGAATACCTTTATCATTCTTTAACTGAAACTGGGAGCGATATTGCTATTGCCAATTTTACGGAGTTTATTGAGGAGAGGCAAGCTTTTCATTTTCATCTGCAGGCCGAGGATTATTATCAAAAGATTTATACGCCAGAGGAGTGGTTTGCTAAAGAATATGATACACAATATTGTCTCAGTCAATGTTTTACTGTACCATGGTGTAAGCTTTATAAGACTAGTCTTTTTGAAAACATTATTTATCCGTGGGAAGAGAAAGTTGAAGACGACTATACGACATGGAAGCTTTACCTCTTGGCGGAACGTATCGTTTTTAGCAATATTAGTCTTTATTATCATCGTAAACGCTCAACCAGTGTGACTAAGACGGTAGATATACCATCTGTCTTCCCTACGAAGAGTATCGAAGAACGGGTTACTATGTTGACACTTCTCGGCTACGATACTTCGGCAGAGTTGCGAGCATATCGCTGGAGACTCCAACTCCATGCTGACTATTATCTTGAAAAAGGTATGATGCGAGAATATCAGCGTTGTCTCCAAAAAATACGATTACTCGAAAAATAATAAATTTCTAAAGGCTGAACGGTTTGGTTCAGTCTTTTTTATGTGTAGACAACTGGATAGGGATGAGAAATGTTAAAACAAGAAAAATAGATGTAAAAAACGTGAAACAAAAAAAAAAATTTCAAAAAAATATAAGAGGAATATAAAATTAAAATTTGTGAAATTTTAGTATAATAGATTGTACATACCATTTTATTTTATTTATAGGATTTTTATAGATTGTTATGAGAAAACGTATAAACAAAAGAGAATATGGCGAGACGTCCCGGCGTACTCGCGTCAAGATGCACAAATCTGGTAAACATTGGGTTCGTACGATCATGTCACAAATCGGTCTCATCCGATTGACAGGAGCAAGTACACAAGACAAGACACTTCATGTGGACGATTTGAATCGTTCAAGTGTTTCACCTAGCACGATTCTTAAAGGTGCAGCAGCACTGGGGGCTTTGGCTGGTGGAGTGGCCGTTGATCAACATGAGGTTCTGGCTGAAGATACCGTTACTCAAGTGAGTGAGATGTCTACCTTGCTGACAGATCAAGTATCAATGACGCCTGAATCTGGTGCTGCCTCCGATAAAGTAGAGGATACAGCATCTGATAGTCAGTCTTTTTTAATTTCTGACAGTTTGAGTACATCACAATCCGTATCGGTGAGTGAGTCTATATCAGAGTCTGTTTCAGAGTCCGTCTCTGAATCCGTAAGTGAATCTGTGTCTGAATCGATTTCTGAGTCAGTGTTGCATTCGTCTAGTGAACTTGCTTCAGAATCTATTTCTGTTTCAAATTTATCAAGCGAATCAACAACTGTAGGGAAATACAAGCAGGAATCAGATATAGATAATGCGGGAAGTCTGAATGAGAAGGAAGCTTCAAAGGATGACGGAACTATAAATGAAGCAGATTCTACCGCTCAAAAAGAGAAAGCTCTCCTTGATTTGAATACTGCTATAGCTAGTTTAAAAAGAACACTAGCTACCGCTGAGAGTCTTGAGCTTTCAGGTTTAGCGCCTGCTTATGTTTCTTTATCAAAAGCCCAAGATATCACAAAGAGTTTAGATCCTTCTCTGGATCAGCTGACTGCTATGCAGGCTTTGCTTGATGCACTAGAAGAGGCTATTCAAAGTCAGATTTCCCAAAACCCTGACTTTATAGCTGTAACAGGAGGATATGTCACAGCAAGTAATGGGTTGACTTATGAAGTTACCACTGCTGATGGTAAGGCAAAACACATTCGCTTAACTTCTATCATGCCACGCCCAGCAGAGAATGGAATGACTTTTGAAAGTCTTGGACGAGTTGGATCAAGCTTCCGCGCAGTAACAACTGGTTCGAAAACGGCTTTTAATATCAACGATTTCTCAGAAAATGCTTATTCATATATTTGGAGTGGAGGAACTCCTAAGTCTGAAAATACAATGAAAAGTGTCACAGCTGTTTACGATCCTGTGACAAAATCAATCAATTGGACTGTAGTTTATGATGCAAGTGGCGTTTTAACAACAAAGAATTGGAAGACAGATGGGGGTTATACAGGCCTCTTTATTGATGTCTCTTCGGATCCGAATTTAGGTGCTCCAACTAATGTTAAGATTGATGGGCAGAACACAGTTGTAGTTACTGCTGCTCAAGCGAAACCTCTGGGTTCATCTCCAGTACGTGCAACGGGAAAAGAGTATGTGTCACAAACTAAAGAAGGGGTTAGAAGCCACACATTTACCTTCACAACACCTTATTCTGGTACTGCAAATGATTTAGCGAATTTAAAAATTAGTCTCGTAGGGGCTACTTCTAAGCAGCAAATCATGATGGATTCAGCATCTGCGGCTATGCACGCTCGTTATGGTATTACCTATGTACGATCAGCAGGGACTGCGACAGCTATATCAGGCTATGACCTAAATGGTATTAATGCTAAGTCCATTCCAAGTGACTCTACATCACAATCAGAGTCAGAATCGCTGAAATCAAATTCGATTTCAACATCAATATCCGTATCGGATTCAGTAAGCAAATCCATATCTGAGTCAGTAAGTAAGTCTACATCTGCGAGCCAATCTATATCTGAGTCAGTAAGCAAATCAGCTTCAACAAGCAAATCTGTATCAGAGTCAGTAAGCAAGTCAGCTTCAACAAGCAAGTCTGTATCAGAGTCAGTAAGCAAGTCAGCTTCAACGAGCAAGTCTGTATCAGAGTCAGTAAGTAAATCAGCTTCAACAAGCAAGTCTGTATCAGAGTCAGTAAGCAAGTCAGCTTCAACGAGCAAGTCTGTATCTGAATCAGTAAGCGAATCAGTATCTGAGTCAGTAAGTGAATCTGTATCTGAGTCAGTAAGCGAATCCGTATCAGAATCCGTATCAGAGTCAGTAAGTGAATCTGTATCTGAGTCAGTAAGTGAGTCCGTATCAGAATCTGTATCTGAATCAGTGTCTGAATCAGTGAGCGAATCTGTATCAGAATCCGTGTCTGAGTCCGTATCAGAATCAGTAAGTGAATCTGTATCTGAGTCAGTAAGCGAATCCGTATCAGAATCCGTATCAGAGTCAGTAAGTGAATCTGTATCTAAGTCAGTAAGTGAGTCCGTATCAGAATCTGTATCTGCATCAGTGTCTGAATCAGTGAGCGAATCTGTATCAGAATCCGTCTCTGAGTCCGTATCAGAATCAGTAAGTGAATCCGTATCCGAGTCCGTGTCTGAGTCCGTATCTGAGTCCGTATCTGAATCTGTATCCGAGTCCGT
>NZ_WIVG01000052.1 GCF_016758115.1 Lactococcus garvieae | reverse complement strand
AGACTTAAGAACAGCAGCCGCAGGTCATGCGCGGGACTGGATCGAAGGGAACGGTGCAACAGATGCGGTCACAGACGGCGCGACACATCCGGGAGACGGGACCGATGCTTACTGGTCAGCAGGCGGCAGCTTTGACAACAGTGGTTCAATCTGGCCGGGAGAAGAAGTGACCAACCAAACCGCCCAAAACTTACAACAAGACCGTGCCCCAATGACCATGAACCAGTGGAGTAACCTGCCTAACGAAGACAAGATAGGGAACTTCTGGGTGGTTGACCCGAACACGGGCTGGGCTTACTGGGCCAACAGACTGGACAGTGAGCAAGCCACCTCTTACCTGCTTGATGCAGCGGAGATGACGGCTGCCATCGAGGACAAGGTCTTTAACGGCTTTTACTACTATGGCATTCATGTCGAGAGTGGCTTAGTGAGCCCTGACCAGCATGAGGAATTCCTCAATGACGGGGAGCAACACCATGCGGAGCTGGCAGACCTTCTCCGTGGTATCCAGAACGGAGTGATGTTTGATGATGGACCAAACCCACTGCCTAATGAAGACAGTGCCCCTGCAGCCTTTGACTTTTCGACCATGCGTCCGGGGCGTATCTTTACCATGGCAGGTGAGCAGTACCGTTATCTTGAAAACATGGGTTCTGGCAATCATATGATTATCCGGAATGATGCGATTGCAAATGTTTCTTGGAACAATCAAGAGGCTCGCCTCGGTGAATGGTATGATGGTCTTGACCCAACAGTTCAAGCTATGGTAAGACCAGTGGCGGATAACTTTGTGACAGGGGGAGTTACACAGCAAGAAATTACTTGGACAGGCGGTGCCCTCTTTATTCCTACCAATCTCAGTGATTTCCCAGAAGTTGCGGCTGATGTGACTGATGTTGATACAAGTGGAGCTCCTCGCGCTTTTGCCCTCTCCTTGGCTGATGTAACACGTTTATCAGGTGCAGGACGTGCTTTTCCTAATCATAGACAGCGTGCAAGTGGGAATGCTCTTGCTTGGTGGATACGTACCCCGTCGTCTGATGTTGAGCGTGCTTTTCGAGTTACTGGTGATGCCTATGGTCCGACTGGGTATGGACAACTGCGTAGTGGACATCCTAAAACGAATGTGAATAACTCCATACGCCCAGCCCTCATCATCAACCAATCCACAAACTAAGAAATTAAAGAAGAAACTGGACACTTGTGGTCTAGCTTTTTCTTTTCCATTAAAAAATAAGCAATAAAAAAATTGCACTAATGAAAGGGCATACAATTTGTGTTTTAAATGACAAGTTTTTCAATTATAATAAATATAGAGTCAATCATTAAAGAACAATAACAAAGGAGAAATATGATTATACAACTGTCTTTGAGACAGATAAACATCCTGCTTTATTTGCTCAAAGCTAAAGGAGCCTCCACTTCAAGTGAGTTGGCGCAGTCCTTTGATATTTCTGTACGAACCATCAAAAATGAAATCGTAGCCATTAAGGATTATCTTCGTTCTCAGGGAGAAGCGTTAACGTCGCAAAGAGGCCGCGGCTATATCCTGAATATTAAGGAAAGCAAAAAGAAAGAACTGATTGATTTTCTCCAGTCAACAGAACGTTTTTCTTCCTTTATGGATCATAAAAGAAGAGCCAATCAGATTTGTCTGGACTTGTTTTTATCGGAAGAGCCGATTATCAGCAGTTATTGGGCGGAGAAATTTGGGGTCAGCCAGAACACAATTTTTAATGACATCATGATTTTGGAAAAAGAAATTAAAGAATTTTTCGTCTTTATAGAAAGTAATCAATACGGCTATAGCTTGTCGGGAGATGAAATAAGGATTCGGAATTTATTGTCCAGTGTCTGGCAGACAGAGTTTACAAACTATGACATTTCTAACCTGATGACTCGAGTAGAAATGGGGGATGACGACTATGATGAATACTCGCTTATTTCAAATGAAAAGCTCAAAGAGATTTATAAAGTCGTCGTCAGGTACACAACAGAGCACTTTACCAGCTTGACAAAAGAAGTTGATAATTACGCTATTTTTTCCTTGATTATTCGTTTATGTCTTTCCATTTCCCGAATGAAAATCAATAAAAGATTTCAAACCTCTGAAAAAGTGGAAAGTGGTGAAGATGCATTGAGAAAATATTTGGCTCAAGTTTATCACCACTTTGACTTGGAGATGACACGGGAGGAGGTACGTTATGTTTTAAGTGAACAAGGGGGGATGGATAAGGTTGATGTTAACAGCTTTACGACCTGTATCATTCAGGGAGTGAGCCAGAGTATAAACTTTAATTTTGAAAAGGATTCACAGCTCTTTCAAAATCTCTATACACACTTTTCTTTACGTTTTTCAAAGGAAAACATGTATCTCAACGAGTATAATCCCTTTGTGCAAGAAATAAAAAAGAAGCAGGAAAAGATTTTTCTTGCAGTAAAACAAGCGTTGAAAGAGAGCTTTCCTCAAAACTTTGACTTTGATGATTCTTTTGTTGCTTACGTTTCCTTGCACTTCATTGCCTCTAAAGAAAGGGAAACGCTTTATGGCAAGAAAATTCAAGTGCTTTATGTCTGTTCTACTGGGGTTGGTGTTGCTTCCTTTATTCAGCAAAAGATAGCCAAAGAAGTCCAAGGGATTGAGATTGTCGGCTTTGCCTCAGTGATTAATTGCCGGCGCTTTGTGGAAAAACTCCAACCTGACTTAGTTATCTCTGTTTTTCCTATTGATAATATTGCCGTGCCTGTCATTGAAGTTGAAGCTCTGGTGAGTAAGGGAGATTTACTTTCGATTCAGGAGCAAGTCAATTTATTGTTAAACGCAGGTTTAGGAAGTGAAAGTGATCGATTTTCAAAGCAGGGAGGAAAAGAGAAGAGCGAAGAGATGAGCCGTAATGTTATCTTTTATGGCTATATGATTTATGAGGAGCTGACTTTACTGCTCAAAGATAAACTCAATCCAGAGTATAAAGAAGGTTTCCTGCTCCACGTCCTCCTCATGGTTCACCGGGTAATGTTTGAACAGCAGTATCAAGAATTTGGCAAGTTGGACGACGCGGAATTGACAAAACAAGTCAGAGAAGTCTTTCGCACACGAGACTTAGAAATTAACGATGCAGAAATATTTGCTCTTACGCAGTATTTTAGTAAGGCATCAGAGAGGAATGAATGAACACAGTAGAAAAATGTATACAGGAGCAAGTCGTCTCTGGCGATATCGAGGCGCTGAAAGCTCTTGTATCCGAGATTGAACAAGTATTTGCAAGAGAAAATCTGACAGCCAGCGAGCTGCAGTGGAAAGTGATGATTAATCACTTTGATGCTGTTATTGCGCGGCAACTGTCTGGCGAGAAGCTGCCCGAAATGGACAGCAGCCTCTTTGCTGATCTGAGTGAGCAGTCGATGCAGCTTGCTCGAGAAGTTGCAGGAAGTATCAAGGTTATTGAGGAGAGCGAAATTTTTCTTATCGCTGTCCATATGGAAAATGTTTTAGGAAATATTAATTAATAAAAAATGGAGGAACATAAAATGGTAAAAATCGTAATCGGAGATCGTATGGGTAAAGGGCAAAACATTGCCAAAGGTATTGAAGCTGCAGGAGGAGAAGCTCTTGTTATCCCTGGAATGGCGGCGGATATGCGCCTTGGCGATGTTATGAAAAAAGAAGGGGCAGATATGGGCTTGTCTTTCTGTGGTTCAGGTGGAGCTGGTGCTTTAACAGCAGCTACGAAATATGGTTATAGCGAACGTCATGGCATGCGTTCTGTGCAAGAGGGAGTGACAGCTGTAGAAGAAGGCATTCAAGTTTTAGGCTTTGGCTTTATGGACACAGAAGAACTCGGGATGGCTTTGACTGAAGCTTACAAGAAAAAACACGGGGCATAGTCATGTTGAAAGTACAAAGAAAAGTTATTGTGGAAGGCAAAGGCAACTCGAAAAAAGCAGCCTTTGCCAGTGCTTTGAATAAAATTCAAGGCGAGATTATCAAAAACAGTAAAGACGTCCTGTTAAGGATCGAGCCAAACGATATCCGAGTGCTCAAAGCACAGAAAAGAGAATGGACAGAAAAATTCTTCTTTTTCTTCATGCCAAGACAAAAGGAAGAATATCAAGTGACTCTGGAAGTTCTTGTGGACTTGCAGATAATCGAAATGGCAAGGGTCAATTTTACAGAAACACGTCAAGAAGTACAAGGAATAAAAATTCCAATCATTAATAAAGTTATTTAAAAGGAGAAGAATTATCTTATGGATATTATCGTTATCTTAAAATCACTTGTCATAGGTGGTTTATTAGGATTTTCAGCAGGGATGGGCGCAGCAAGAATGTTCCACATCCCGACAACGCAAGGTTTGGGAGCTTTTCGAACCATGGGAGAGATGAACGCCTGTGAAGGAGATGCTGCATCGCATTTCTCATTTGGTTTGGGTTTCTTCTTTAATGCTTGGGCCTCTGCCGTAGGTGCCGGAGCTTTCACGCAAGATGTTACGCATCGTATCTTGCCAAACTGGGCAGCTGCATCGCTTCTCGCACGTAATAAAAATGTCGAAGAAACTGTGCACAATCCAAAGAAAATGGCCTTTGCTGGCGCAATTTTCGGTGCTATTGTTGTAACTTTCTTGAACTCAACAGCAACAGCTATTCCTGAAGGATTGAAAGTTTCTGCTGTAGCTGTCTTAGTTCCAGCGGCGACAATGTTAATCAACTTTGTTATGCCGATTGTTTTCTGGTTGGCAGCTCTCGATGCCGGGAAGCGTACAGGGTTCTGGGCAACCTTATTTGGGGGTATTGCACAACTTATCATGGGGAATGCAGTGCCGGGTGTCGTCTTGGGTATCCTTATCGGTAAAGGTGTTGATGAAGGTGGCTGGAGCAAGCTGACGAAGATTATCTTTATTGCAGTCATTCTGTTGTTCATCTTCTCCGCTTTCTTCCGAGGAATTGACTTACAGGCTTTGGATCAGTTTAATCTACCGCATCCAGTTTGGCTTGAAGATTTACATGATTTAGTAACAGTAAGATAAAGTGAGGTGAAATATAATGCAAGAAAATGATTTGATGAAAGAAAAAAGTTTTTGGTTTGCGGATTGGGCGTTTCCAATCTTAGTGGGGATTATGGCGGCAGCTGTATTTGCCGGGACACATATGTATGTGACCTATGGTGTCGGCGCTTTTAATGAAGTTTCGATCGTTGCCATGTTAAAAGCCGGATTAGATGGTGAATCTTATGGTGCGGCAGCTGCTTTTGGTGCAAGTTTCCTCTTTGCGCGTGTTCTAGAAGGTTCCTTAGTCGGGATTTTGGACTTGGGTGGTTCTATCTTAACGGGTGTCGGTATTGGTATTCCAGCCATGTTTCTGGCTGCAGGAATCACAGGTCCTGTTGACAGTTTCCCTCTGGCTTTATTGACAGGTGGTCTTATCGGAGCCATTATCGGTGGCGTAATTATCTTGATCCGTAAGTTTACCTTAGGCTCAGGCGATACAACCTTTGGTGCGGATATCATGATGGGTGCAGGAAATTCTGCAGGGCGTTTCTTGGGACCGCTTATCGTTTTGTATGCGACAACAGCCTCAATCCCTGTCGGAATCGGCTCAATTATCGGTGCGATTATCTTTTACAAATGGGAAAAACCAATTGCTGGTGGTGCAATTCTTGGCGCGATGATTATGGGAGCTTTCTTCCCTGTCGTTGCTCAAGGCTAAAGGAGAACTAAATGTTTGATTTACTTGTTAAAAATGTCCAAGATATCAAAGGAAATCCTTTAGAAATAGGGATAAAGTTAGGCAAGATTGTTGGCCTAGGCGAGCGCTTACAGGGAGAAGCGAAAGAAGTTTTTAATGCAGAGGGCGCCTATGTCTCTGCCGGATGGATTGATTCACATGTGCACTGTTTTGAAAAGATGGACTTGTATTATGACTATCCCGATGAGATTGGAGTAGCGACAGGTGTAACAACAGTTATTGATGCAGGCTCCTCAGGTGAAGCCAATATTAAGGACTTTTACGAGCTTGCAAAAAAGGCTAAAACAAATGTCTTCGCCCTTCTTAATATTTCGAAACATGGTATCGTCACTCAGGATGAACTTTCGGATTTGTCACTTGTTGATGAGGCGAAAAATATGGAGCGCATTAAAGAGCTTCCTGAATTCATTGTGGGGATTAAAGCGCGTATGTCGAAGACCGTTATTGGTCAAAATGGTATCATCCCCTTACAAATGGCGAAGAAACTACAAAGTAAAGTGAATTTGCCATTGATGGTTCATATTGGCTCTGCGCCGCCAAAACTTGAGGATGTCTTGCAAGAGCTAGAGGCAGGAGATATTGTCACCCATTGCTTTAATGGCAAGGAAAACGGGATTTTAGCTACAAGTGATGAGATTAAAGACTTTGCTCTAGAAGCCTATCGTCGTGGAATCATTTTTGACATCGGACATGGGACTGACAGTTTCAACTTTAAGGTTGCTGAGATTGCCAGAAAGAAAGAAGTAGGTGCGCAAAGTATTTCAACAGACATCTATATCCGTAACCGAAAAAACGGTCCCGTTTATGATTTGGCGACAACTTTATCAAAACTTTTAAAAGTCGGCTATTCACTCGAGGAATTAATTTCAGCTGTGACAACTGCTCCCGCTAAAAATTTTGGGCTGACAAATAAAGGAAGCTTAGAAGTTGGCAAAGATGGTGACCTGACTTTCTTCAAACTCGAAGACAAACAGGAGAAACTCGTAGACTCTAACGGAAATGTCCAGCAAAGTGAACAGATTTTAAGCCCTGTTGCTTGTACTGTTGCGGGAACACTCTATCAAGAAAGAGAGAAGAAATAATTTGGACAATATACATAAGAAATTTAAGCTCAAACAAGTGATCAATGCCAGTGGTAAAATGACTATTCTAGGCGTATCAAAGGTTTCTGACCAAGTCGCGCAAGCGCAAAGGCTCGCAGGACAAGCTTTTTTCGAAATGAGTGATTTAACGGAGAAAACCGGCTATTATATCGCAGATTTAGTCGGCGCGGAAAATGCCACGGTTGTTTCCAGCGCTTCTGCAGGAATTGCTCAATCTGTCGCAGCCCTTATCGGCCAAGGAGACAAATATCATGCTGTTCATCCTTTTACAGATCGTATCCAAAAGCGTGAAATTGTCTTGCCCAAAGGTCATAATGTGAATTACGGAACAGGTGTTCAAGTCATGGTTGAACTTGGGGGTGGAAAAGTTGTCGAAGCCGGCTGGGCTAACCAATGTTCTGCTCAACAAGTAGAAATGGAAATCACAGATAAAACGGCAGCTCTTCTGTATATCAAGAGCCATCATACTGTGCAAAAATCAATGCTTACAGTAGCTCAAATGGCTGAGGTTGCCCAAAAGCACAATCTTCCATTGATTGTTGATGCAGCTGCCGAAGAAGACTTAAGGACTTATTACCAAGCAGGCGCAGACTTAGTTATTTACTCTGGCGCAAAAGCACTTGAAGCGCCATCATCAGCCATGGTCATCGGTAAAGACAAGTATGTAAAATGGGTCCAATTGCAAGGGCAAGGCATCGGCCGTTCAATGAAAATCGGCAAAGACAATATCATTGGCTTTGTGACTGCACTGGAGCACTATCTCGCAACAGAAAGTGAGTCTGAAAGCAGTCAAAAAGCACGATTAGCTCCATTTATTAGCGGACTCAATGAGATTTCAGGAATTACTGCAGATATCGTGCAGGACAGTGCAGGCCGTCTTATCTTTAGAGCCAGCATTAAGGTTGAATCATCGTCTATGAATGCGCTGGAAGTTATTGACAAGCTTAAAGAAGGCGACACAGCTGTCTATACGCGTGAATATCAAGCCAATAACGGCATCATCGAGTTTGACATACGCGCAGTTGATGAAGCGGAAATGCAGCTCATTGTCGATAAGCTTAAAACAATTATGGAATAAAAGAGGAGAAAAATGAAAAAAACACCAAATTATTTAGAAAATCGTCTATGCTTAAATGTTTTGGCTGGTTCAGTGGAGAATGCTCAAGAAATATACGAAGCAGCAGAAGGTCATGTTGTCGTTGGCGTACTTTCTAAAAATTATGCCACAGATGAAGCAGCGATTGAAGACATGAAACGCTACATTGATGTCACGGATAATGCCCTCTCTGTTGGCTTGGGCGCAGGCGATCCGAACCAATCGCAGATGGTTTCTCGTCTTTCAGCTGTCTTACAGCCACAACATGTCAACCAAGTTTTCACAGGAGTCGCAACCAGCCGTGCACTTTTGGGGCAAGACGATACAGTGGTTAATGGCTTGATTTCCCCAACAGGAAAAGTCGGTTATGTAAATATCGCCACAGGACCTTTAAGCTCCCAAGCACCAGAAGCAGTTGTGCCAGTCGAAACAGCTATCCGCCTGCTCCAAGATATGGGGGGCTCTTCTGTAAAATTCTTCAACATGAAAGGTTTAGAACATATTGAAGAATACAAAGTTGTTGCTGAAGCTTGTGCCAAGTATGACTTTTACTTAGAGCCAACGGGCGGCATTGACTTAGAAAACTTTGAAGAGATTGTCCAGATTGCCGTGGATGCCGGCGTTAAGAAAATCATCTCTCATGTTTACAGCTCCATTATTGATAAGGAAACGGGAAATACGCGAGTAGAAGATGTTAAAGTTTTGCTTGAGATGATGAAGAAAAGTTTATAAAATTTAAAATATTAGTATCCTCTAGGGCGGTAGATGAAAATCTACTGCTTTTTTTATGAAAAAAAGCCATAGAAATAGACACAGAGGCTTAGGCTCACTTTTATAAACTTTACCTATTGGTCTTTCTTTTTGGCATTTTTACGTTAGCCATATCCGCAGGAGATAGGCTTAAGAGATAAAGAAACTTTTTTTGAAAAAGTGAGACAGGCTCAGGGCTATCATCGGTTAGCCAAGTAGACAGAATGGATAAAAATTCTTTTAAGAGAATGTTCGCGAGATAGGCATTGGAAAAAATCTCCTTTTTTCCAATTTTATCAAGGTAAGATTCTACAACGGGCACATATTTTTCTTGTAGAAAATTTAACCAGTTTGGGTCAACATTTGTTTCACAGAGAACTTTTATCCAATCTTTTCTGGCATATAGAAGTGGAAGGAGAGTATGAGATACAAATTTTACAATATTTGTGTTTGTGCCTATCATAAATTTTGTTATTTCATCATCTATGTCTTTATCGATTAAAAAATGGATTTTTTCGATAATATCTTCCATGTTATCAAAATGATAACGATAAATAGACTCTCTCCGCAAACCTGCTTGGTCTGCAATCATCTGCAGCGTCAATTTTTGATTAGGATATTTCTGAGCGGCTTGAAAAAAGGCATCGATTATCTTTTTTTGACCGTCGCTTATAATAATTATGATAAACTCCCTTCACTGAAAATATGTTCGTTGGGATTGTATAAACTCCTCTTCCCCATTATTTATTTGAAATTTTAATGTTAACCAATTATAACAAAAAAAGTTTTATTGGTCTAACGAACTTTAGATACGAAATAGAAAAAGGAAACAGCTTGTGCCCTTAAAATGGAATCAAAGATTAATGAAAGCCATGGTTATGGGAAAAGAGATTTATATAAGGGTAAAAAAGTGCACACTATGTGAACATTGACTTGTTGTATCATTCATAATAGAATGCTAGACTGAAAAGGTAAATGGATTTTAGAAAGGATTTAGTCCGGTGTAATCAAGTTGTTGATGATATAACTTGATTACTAAGTTATTCTTCAAGTTTAAGATTAATTAGCACAGCTCATTTGTTTTAAACTAAATAGACTGAGAATTTGGATAATATGGATATGCTTTTTTGATTAGTCTAGGGAGCTGGTGTGAGGGTAGGGATGTATATGAAAAACTTTTCGTTTGAAATAGAAAAAATATTTATTGATTCAGCTAGCATAAATGAAGAAAAATGCAGATATTATTCTTCAGAGAAAGAAATTGATTCAAGTTATTTAGAGGAATGGCGTTCAGCTCGAACACTATTGAATGATAATTATTTTAAGGAGATGTTAGAAATTAAGAATACTTCTTTACAAGAATTTTCGTTTGCTCTCCAGCCTTTGGGGATAGGAAATTATAAAGAGGTTCAATGGTTTAAAAGATTTAAAAATGTAATTGATATTTTTGATTATAGTATTGTTGATTTCTCAGATGGTATCGTGATGTTTTACTTGCCGTTTCTTACTTTTTTGAAAAATCAGATATCAGAAGCAACTATGGATTTAGGACAACTAGTCATTTCAGAAGAAATTATCCATTCTTTTGTAGAAGTTGCGGGAACCGAAATGTTCAATATTTTCGGAAAATTAATTGCAATCGAATTAGAAATATACAAGCATGAAAATAATTTTGAATCAAAAAGCGGCAATGAGAGATTTCAAGAATTTCTTGAGAAAACCTACCCCTCAAAAGATGACTTAGTTTCCTTCTATGCAAAGTATCCAGTTGCAGTAAGAGTAGCAACTGAGAGAATTAATTATTTAATAAATAATTTTAAGAACATGATTCAGAGGATAGATATAGACTTGCCAGAACTAGGTGAAATTTTTCACCTAGAGACGATAGAACTGACAGAAATTCAGCTTTCTACAGGAGATTCTCATCAGCAAGCTAATGCTGTAGCTATTTTAGTATTCGGTAATAAAAAAGTTGTTTACAAGCCTAGAAATTTGGAACTTAGCTTATCGTTTGAGAGATTTCTTGACTGGTGTACCGAAAATTCTAATCTTCTTGACTTGAGGTTTCCTAAAGGGATTTATAAGAAAGAATATTCTTACAATGCGTTTATTGAAAAGAAAAATTGTGCTGATAGTGAGAGTGTAGAAAAGTTTTATACAAGATATGGTTACTTAGTTGCTATCTGCTATCTTTTAGGCATTAATGATCTGCATATGGAAAATATTATTGCAGAGGGTGAATATCCAATCATCATTGATATTGAGACAATGTTCCAGCCTCACTTAATGTTTGAAAATGAATCTGTTTTTTCAAAAATAA
The DNA here is from genome assembly GCF_016758115.1 of Lactococcus garvieae. GTDB lineage: Bacteria > Bacillota > Bacilli > Lactobacillales > Streptococcaceae > Lactococcus > Lactococcus muris. The sequence continues at coordinate 1,018 of NZ_WIVG01000052.1, read as the reverse complement.
CTCATCATTTACAACTTGATTCTGTTATGAATTCAAGTCTATTGCCCAAAAACCTTAATATTGGAATCAAGAAGGAGGTAGAGCTAAGCGCATTAAATGGTAAGGAAGTAAAAACTAACTCTAAAATTTTTGGCCCAACAGGAATAAACACAGATCAATTCCATTTTGAGCAACAAGAGGCATATTTTAAAGGAGGAAACAATATTCCTCAAAACAATCAAGATGAAGAGGTTGATTTTCAAGAATACCGCTTAAAAATTTTGGAAGCCTTTCAAGACTTCATGACCTTTGTAATGGAGAGAAAGCAAGAATTTATCCAGTTACTGGATGTATTTAAAGGGAAAAAGATTAGGGTACTGACCAAAGGGACAGAACAATATGCGATGATGTTTCGCTATGCTAGCCACCCCAACTATAATTCCGAAATGAAATATAGGGAAAGACTGATGATGAATGCATGGGCTTATCCATATAGGGATAAGCGGATTGTTAGTAGCGAGGTCAGAGATTTAATTTTTAACGATATTCCTATATTTTATGCCTATACTGATTCTACAGATATTATTGATAGTCGTAATAAGAGCTATGATAATTACTTTGAAAGTTCAGGACTACAAGATGCGATTCAGAGAATTCAAGCGCTTGACCAAACTAAAATAAAAGAGCAGTATAAAATTATGCTTTTGTCACTTGGTGTAGCTGATTCTTATTTGAACGAGAAAACTAGATTTACTGAACTGTCAAAAATTACAAGAAAATTTGATTACGTAAAAGAATCAGAAAGTATTGCCCAAGACCTCATTAAAGACATGGTACGATTCGAGGATGAAGTTTCTTTTGTGAATTTAGCGACTAATGACGAGCAACATTGGTATCTTGAATCTAGTGATGGCAGTCTCTATAGTGGTTTAAGTGGTATTGGATTACTGTTCTTAAATCTCTACCAAAAAACAGGTAAAGACGTTTATTTTTCTTACTCTTGAATTTATAATTTAAGTGCAACAGAAAAAAGACTATT
>NZ_WIVG01000051.1 GCF_016758115.1 Lactococcus garvieae | reverse complement strand
TTTTAGCGAGTACCACCGCAGAGTTGACAGAGCCCATTTTTTTATTTATATTATTAGGAGTTTATGATATTCGGAATTGTTATTTTTTTAAAAGTCTGACCAATCGTCTTTTTTATCATCTTCGATAGGCTCTGCTTCTTTCATCTTACGACCAGAGGAAGACTTACTTTGCCAACGTTCCGTGTAGCTGGACCAGTTTTCTTCTCGGCCTTGTCGATAATCTTGACCTCTTGTATTACTCCCAGCACTTGGGATAATCCAGCTGGCTACAAAGTAGACAAGAATAAAAGTTCCCCAGCTTCCAAAAGCTAAGAGTACATATAAGATACGTACAAAGGTAATGATATCAGGGCTCCAGCCAAAGTACTCGCAAATACCTGCAATTGTACCTGTTAGCATGCGGTTACTTGATGATTTTGTTAATTGTTTTTGAGACACGTTTTCTCCTTTCTAGAAACCGTTTTTCAAATTACTGATAAGAGCTGGGAATAATCCAGCTTGCTATGATGTAGACAAAGACGAGCGTTCCCAAACTTCCTAGAGCGAAGAGCACATATAAAATGCGCATCAGGGTAATTTTATCACGATCGAGACCAAAATACTCACCTAAACCAGCGATAGTACCCGTCAGCATACGATTGTCTAATGACTTTGTTAATTTTTTCTGAGTCATGTTCTCTCCTTTCTAAAAAATTGAGATGAAGCTTACTCAGTCTGCATCTTTAAGCCAAATTGTTCCTGACTTTGTCTCAAGTTCAAAGGTTAATGTTTCTGCTCCAGTACGCACAACCGCAGCGCCATTACGGCTTGCTTCAAACGGGTTGTCCAAGTTTAGACGTGTTTTATAGCCACCAAAAACAGTGCGGACATGGCCAACAAGTCCAAGGTACTCAGGAACGGAAAGTTTAACATCTCCATTTACATTTTTCACTATGAGTTTGCGGGCTTTATCTTGAGTCTGAGTCAACAAGATATTACCATTTACCAAGTTCACATTTCCATCTTCAAAGGCAGAAGTCACTCTAATATTACCATTTGCTGAATTTAATTTGAGAACATCTGTTGAACCATCCAGAACCTTGATTTCACCGTTTTTAAGTGTAACATCAACCTCTTTATTCAGTGTTTCTGAAAGTTCAACATCTCCATTTACTTGGTCAATTTTTACTTTGGCCGCAGCTACCTTTTCGACTTTAATGTCGCCATGTACAAACTTGAAATCAAAAGTTTCATATGTTTTTTCTGGTAAATAAAGTTCTAAATTAAGAGCAATACGTAAACTGTCTGATGCAGTAATCTCTAAAACTCCATCCACTACCTCTAGCTGAGTTTTTTCTGCTAAATATTCATCAACTTTTTCTGGGGCAACTGCTCCATAAATTTTATACTCTGCTTTCACATGAGCATTTTCCCCTGGATAAACAGCAACCTTACCTGTCTTAATAGCTAAGTTGATTGAGTCAAAATCACCTTCAATGTCTTTTTCCACAGTCTTAACTATAGATTTTACTTTTGGAAAACCTTTAGAAAAGTCAATGTTGTCATCAATTGCTTTTGAAGCATCCTTGAAGACGACCTTTCCTTTGGACACGATTTGATCCATAATCCCTTTGAAAGAATCCATGAAGTCAACTTCATGATTAACGAATCCATCTTTATCGGTGTATTTAAATTTTTCTTTACTTTCTGCTGCCCCTTCTTCAGTCATGGGGCTTGATTTATCAAGTAATTCTAAAGCCTCATCTTCCGAGATAATTCCTCGGCGCATCAAGTCCATAATTCTATCTTTTTTATTCATTTTTGTTCCTCCTGTTATAGAACTGAGGCATGTCAACCTCTATACTAAGATTATCTCATATTTCGTTGTAGATACTCTCAGCCTTTGGACTGATTTTTTATTTCTACTTTTCCAATAAGAAAAACTGATTCTCTCGAACCAGTTGTTTTATTTTTGAGGTTGGATATATGTGGATAGACTAGCATCGCTGGCTGATATGGTACGATAGTTTACCACATTCAAGCCTTCAACGTTCATTTCTGAAACAAGGATTGAGCCATCTTTGTTTACTTTTTCTACAAAGGCAACATGGCCATATTCCGCAGAAGCACCTGCTACTCCTGGTGGGAAACTCACTGCATAACCAACCTGTGGGATAGTTGTTGTATAGTAGCCTTGAGCTACAGCATTTGCTCCCCAATCGCCACCATTGCCCATATACTGCCCAATTTTACCTCCCAGCTGGAAGATACGGTTGTATACATATTGTGTACAATTTCCCCAGGCGTAACTCGCCGCGCCTGAATACTGAACACCATTATATTCTGGGAATTCCAGACCACTTGGCATGGCTTCAAGTAAAGGGCTCGCAGGAGCTTCAAGATTTCTTAAGTCTTCCGATAAATTCTCGATGTCATCGTATTGTGTCAAATTATATTCTTTAATAATTTGAATCAGTTTCGTTGCATATTCCGGATCGGTTGCGAAAATTCCTTGCAAAGAGCGGGCTGCATCTTCTACATTATCACTGTTTGTTTTCCAGCTTCCAGCATAAATTTTACTGTTCCATGTTGTCCCATGCAGCATCAAATTAATATAATCTACAAGTGATTGATCATAAGTACTATAAGCACGATAGGTCCCCGAAGATATGGTTACCGACTGCCCGTTAAAAGCACCGATAATGTTGAACAAGTTATGATAGATTGAAGCAACATTACTACGTCCATAGCCAGACTCTAAAATAGCTTGAGCAATGATGAGTGAAGCATAAAGGTTATTTTGCCCTGCAAGCTGTGAAATACGTGGCGCAATACTCTTAATAAAATCTTCGGCTGTTTTGTTATTTATCTTAGTCAAAGGTGGTACAGCAATATTCGTTTTATTAAACTTTATATCGCCATCTGTATTTGCCTGCTTATAAGTCGTTACTGCATCTTGAGCTGTGTAAGCAGGAGCATAGTATACAGGTGCTGATGGAGCGGGCGCTGGTGTGCTCGGAACAGGCTTAGGTTTTTCAGGCTTTGGTGTAGAAGGTTTTGGCTTCTCTGGTTTCGGTTTTTCAGGCTTTGGCTTCTCCGGTTTTTCTGGATCCACTGGTTTCTCAGGGTCTACTGGCTTTTCCGGATCTACTGGTTTCTCCGGATCCACTGGTTCTGTTGGATCTACTGGAGTTTCTGGGTCCACTGGTGTTTCTGGATCTACTGTTTCTCCAGAACCATTGCCGTGATTCAAATCACCACTGTCTGCTTCTCCAAGCACCAAATCGTCAGAAGGTTTAATTTCAAACTCTAAATTAGAATTTACATCTGTAGTAGACACTAAACTATCTGCATGAGCGCTTGCACCAAAAGCTGTAATCCCTAAAACTGCTGCTGCGCTTAGAGTCACTTTTGATAAGGCTTTACGCTCCTTTACCTTCATATGTTTGTATTTTGTTCTAGCCATTGTTAATTTTCTCTCCTCAAAAAATAGAAAACCTATTTTTATCATCTTTTTTTAATAAATAAATTCTCCACTTTATTCTAACAAAAAATACTTCTTTGCTCAACCGATATGAGAAATCATTTTACTTTTATTTCATTATCATTACAAAGTCCTTTTTTAAATTTAATCTGCTATACTAACATCAAGGATAAAATCATGGAAAAATATGTGACTACAAGTGATGGTGTGAAAATTTACTATAAAATTGAGGGAGAGGGGCCTGTCCTTCTTCTTCTGCATGGTAATTCGCAAAGCAGCAGTATCTTTAAACGGCTCATTAAAAGGTTAAAAACGCATTATAGATGTATTTCTATTGATACACGTGGGCACGGTAAGAGTATTTTTAATGGCAAGAAACTCAGTTTTGACCGACTAATGCAAGATGCTTTAGAGGTTATGGAAGCCGAAAGTCTTCAACAGGTCAATCTCCTCGGCTTTAGTGATGGTGCAAATATTGCAATGCTGCTGGCCAGCTGTTATCCTCAACGTATCCATAAGTTGATTCTCAACTCAGGGAATACCACTTATTCAGGACTTTACCTCCCTGTGCGTCTCACAATAAAAGTACTTCATGTTTTTTCACAGCTTATCTACAAAAATTCACCAGCCTTCAACCTTCTTTTAGATGATGCTCTCCCCAATATCCACAAACTCCAGAATATCACAGCTCCTACTCTTGTCTTGAATAGTCAATTTGATGTGGTCAAAACCGCACATGCACGAGAGATTGCGAAAAATATTCCCCACAGCCAGCTTCTTATCATTCCTTGGGGAAGTCATCTGACTTTTTATTTTCGCCCCAATAATTTCAGCAAACTTGTCTGTGATTTTTTAGAGGGAGCAGTCAATCCAGTAGATTAGTTATTTTCCGCTTTTGCAGGAGTTTATGAATAATTCCTTTTCAGAGGTAGTGGGATAAAAATTACACTCTAGGAGCAACCTTAATCTCTTAAAATGAAAAAACACTCAAGATGAGCATTCGATGCTTTCTCGAGTGTTTTTGCTTTATTTTGGACTTTTATCCTAGCTTCACTTAAAGCTTTTGACCATTTGAAGCGATAACTTCTTTATACCAGTCAAATGATTTTTTCTTAGAACGCTTGAGTGTTCCTTTGCCGTCATTATCCATATCAACGTAGATAAAGCCATAGCGTTTACGCATCTCTCCTGTACCTGCTGATATGAGGTCAATGCAGCCCCATGAAGTGTAACCTATAAGGTCAACTCCTTTTTCAATGGCACGGTTCATCGCTTCAAAATGAGCTTTAAAGTAAGCGATACGATAGTCGTCATTAATCGAACCATCAGCTGCCACTTCATCTTCCATTCCTAAACCATTTTCAACAATGAAGAGAGGAATCTCATAGCGATCATAAAGGTCAATCAGGGTATACTCCAATCCGATCGGATCAATTTGCCAGCCGTACTCACTTGACTCAAGATAAGGATTGGCTGCTCCTCCAACGAGGTTGCCCATCGAAGCTGGTGCCCCATGTTGTTGGGTTACACATATTGTCATGTAATAACTGAAGGTATACATGTCAACTGTTCCTTTTGCCAAAATATCTAGGTCTTCCTCAGGTATATCAAGTTCTATGTTCTTATTTTTAAAATAGCCCTCAATCAAGGCAGGATACTTCCCGCGCACCTGAACATCCGAAACAAATTTGTTAACCAGCAAATCGTATTCTTTTGTCTGCAAGACATCTTCAGGACTTGAAGTCAAAGGATACATGGTGATATGGGCCATCATACAACCTATTTCAAAGTTTGGATTAATTTCTTTGGCTTTTATTATGGCCTTTGCGCTAGCCACCATGGCATGATGCAATGCTTGGAAGCGATTCTGTTCGTTTGAGGGAATCTCATCTAAAGGAAACGCTCCTTTAGGGTGCAAGCCTAAAACGGTCAATTCACCATGCGGCATTGTTCCAAAGTTTAATTCATTGAATGTAATCCAATATTTGACTTTGTTTTTGTAACGTTCAAAACAAGTGGTTGCGTAGTGGACAAAATGGTCAATGGTCTCACGGCTAAGAAAACCATTATATTTTTCCATAAGCCCTAAGGGTATTTCAAAGTGGCTCAAAGTGACTAGAGGTTCAATCCCGTATTTGAGACATTCATCAAACACTTTGTCATAGAAGGCTAAACCGGCTTCATTAGGCTCCAGTTCATCACCTTGGGGGAAAATTCTGGACCAGTTGATACTGAGACGAAATACTTTGAAGCCCATCTCTGCAAACATGGCGATATCTTCTTTGTAATGATGATAAAAATCAATCGCCTTGTGAGACGGATAATAGGTTTCTAAATCCAAAGTCGGTGTGAAAACGCGTGACTTTCCACGCCCACCTACTGTTTTCATATCGGCTACGTTCAACCCTTTACCGTCTAGATCAAAAGCACCTTCTAACTGATTGGCTGCTGTCGCACCGCCCCATAAAAAATTATCTTTAAATGTCATCTCTACTCCTTTTAACTGAATTCACCCTCCTATGAAGTGAGTGAAAATAGATAAAAATGCGAACCTGCTTAACAGCAGAACCAGCAATTTTCCTAATTTTCATCACTTCTAAGCAGTCGGTTTTATATCTTACTCAGCTATAACTGTTAACAGTACATCTTCCCTACCTACACGCTTGGTGTCTGTAGACAGTACATTTCCATAGCTCTTAGTATTGGTTACCACTATTGGCACCTGCACATTATAGCCTGCATTTTTAATCGCATCTATGTCAAACTTAAGGAGCAAATCTCCCTTTTTAACCTCTTGTCCTTGGGAGACAAAGGCTTCAAAATGTTTGCCTTCTAATTCAACCGTGTTAATACCCACATGAATTAAAAGTTCTACGCCTTGATTAGACTTTAAACCAATGGCATGCTTTGATGGGAAAAGTGTTTCGATTACACCATCAAATGGTGCATAAACTTCACCTATAGAAGGATCAATCACTGCTCCTTTTCCGAGTGCTTCAGAAGAAAAGGCAGGATCTGCAGCCTCAACTAAAGGAATTACTTCTCCTTCCAAAGGCGCGGAAATTAAGCTGTCTTGAGTATTTACCACTTGCTTACCAAGAGCTGCTTGTTTGGCTTCTTCGTGGCTCATGGCTTGTTCAACATTCCCGTCTTCGAAACCAACAAGCCAAGTGGCAACAAAGCTCACCACTACAGTAGCAGCTGCAATCAATGCAAAAGTAATTGCTGGAGTAATATCGCCTTCATAAGTAATGTAACCTGGGAAGCTAAAGACACCTAGTCCACCCATTTGATAAACCTGTTGTCCTAATACTAGACTAATTCCCCCTCCCAAGCTGGCAACGACACATGATACCCAGAATGGACGCTTTTTAGGTAGGGAAATACCATAAATAGCTGGTTCCGTTACACCAAACCATCCTGAAATAAAGGCTGGGATAGCTAACTCACGCAAGCGTTTATCTTTTGTTTTCAACATCACCGCACCAACAGCTCCCGTTTGTGCAAATGAAGCTGTACCCGCAGCAGCCAAAATTGCTGTAGGTTCACCTTGAGCTGTCGCCATAATTGCAAATGGAATCAACGCCCAATGTAGGCCAAACATAACCAAAATCTGCCAAGAAAAGCCAAGGAGTAAGCCAAAGAGCAAAGGACTGAAGCCTTGAAGTGCGATAAAGCCATCTCCCAGCAAGTCCGCCGCAATATTCATCACTGGTCCAACCACCAAGAAGCCGATTGGGATAACGATGAGAGCGGTGAAAAATGGTACCAAGAAGAGTTTTACCATATCAGGAATGATTTTCTTAAGCTGTCTTTCCAAAAAGGCAGCGAAAGCAGCAATAGCAATAATCGGCATAACAGATGAAGCATAGCCTGCTGTTGGAACAGAAAATGGAATTCCAAAGAAATTCAAGCCGCCTGCTTCTGCAAACTTAGCCGTAATACTGCCGTCTAAAAATCCAGGATAAACAATAGCAGTCGCAATCATCATCCCCAAGAAAGGTGAGCCTCTAAATTTTTTCATGGCGGTGTAGCCAATAAAAATTGGTAGGAACATGAACAAACCATCACCCATTGCATTCAAAACTGCATAAGTCGGTGAAGCTTGAAAGTTTGCCCCTAAAGCAAATGAGAAAATAGCTGCCAAACCTTTAATCATACCGGCACCAGCAAGCGCTGGCAATATCGGTTGAAAAATACCTGAAACCATCTCAACAAAGCGGTTAAAGAGACTGCCTGTTGGTGCTTCTTCTGTTTCTTCAAGCACACCAAGTACAGCATCTACATCGCTACGTACATCAGGGACATGATTCCCGATAACCACTTGATACTGCCCCCCTGCTTGAATAACCGTTACAATGCCGTCAGTTTCTTTTAATACATCTGTATTCGCTTTGCTCTCATCTTTCAGTTTAAAGCGCAAACGCGTGATACAATTCGTCAGTGAGGCTACATTTTCCTTGCCCCCAACTTGCTTCACAATTTCATTTGCAAGCTTTTCATACTTACCCATCATCTTCTCCTATTTGTTATATTTTTATAGCGTTTATTAAATAATATTGACATCATCTATCAAAGCTGCTGCTGCCTCATCCAAAATAAAGGTTACATTTGGGTGTGTACGCAAGATGCTCGCAGGAATGTCCTCGGTGATTGGACCAGAAATTACTTTTTGCATGATTTCGGCCTTACCTGCACCTGATGCAAAGACGACCAACTGTTTGCTCTTCAATACTGCACGTGGACCAAATGTAACAATCTTTTCTCCTGGAAGTTCCGGTGTCAAGGTCAAAAGTTGCTCATACAACTTATGCCCAGGTGCGATAGGAATTTCAAAAATTCCTTTATCAAAGCTGGTAAAGCCTGGCATGTTGGCACAAAAATGCCCGTCAGCACCTACCCCCAGCACCATCAAATCAATGCCCCCATTCATCATCAATTCACGTTCATAATCTTGAATGCCATCCACTGGCAGTGGATGAATATTCGCTCTGTCAATGTCCGTATGATTATAAAATGCTTGGTTAAGATCCCCCATAGTAAAGTTAGACTCAGCTTTAGGCAGAGGAACCTCATCGAAATTGTAATAATGAATGTTTGATTGATCCATGCGCAAAGCTTTACGGCGTTCAATCAAAATTTTATACATCCCCAAAGGGGTTACTCCTGCAGTCAAAGACAAATTGACACGCTGTGGCAACATCATTTTTTCAAGTACCATAGCTGCAGCAATCTCACTCAATGACTCATAATCTTTGGTAACAACAATCTTCATAAAACTCCCTTTTCTCCTTTGTTTACTTCACTCTTTTTCATAATACGGCTCAAATGAACCATTAGGTAAAATTGCTCATCTGGTGAAATTTCGTAATTGTATTGTTTTTTGATGAAATCCTTTACTTTCTCGACTGTTTCAAAACTTTCTGGATATTTATTTTTCATCATCTCAAACATCTCGCTGTCATGACCATTATGCAAATCGCCTTCTAACTTTTTGTGCGTTAAAATTCGTTCTGTGAAAAACTTCAAGTGTGTTTTGAAACGTTGAAAATAAATGTCATCGTCATCAAAGCTGGTCTTCAAGCTGTACTTGATAACCGTTAAAATTTCTTCCATAAGTTTAAGCAAAACTTCTGCTGCAGAGTTTTCGTTAGACAGACTTGCACTCACAATATGTAAAACAATAAATCCTACTTCATCTTCAGTAAAATCAATGTGCATCTCCTCGGAAACTTTAGTCATCGCCTCTCGACAAATCTCAAATTCTTCTCTAAAGATATTTTTCACATCCCATAGCAAGAAATTTTTCATGGATACACCTTCTTTAGAACGAATCACAGCTCCATTTAAATGGTCTGCAATAGCGACAAAAAGTGCATCTGAGATTTCCGTCTCAAGCTTTTCTTTTACTATCCTGACGATATAGTCTGCTGCATAAAGAATTTCTTGGGGAATACTTTCTAACAGTTGGTCAGATCCTTTATTCTCTAAAGTGTAAAGTCTTTCAATCTGACTCTTTTCACACATCTCACCAACTTTTCTGCCAAAAGCAATTCCTTTCCCCATAGCAATTTTTTCTTGACCTTGATTATCTATAACCAAAACCGTATTATTGTTAAGTATTTTGTTAATTTTCATTTTTTTGGACCCAAAAATTTTTGACAGAAAAAAGACGAAATCAAAAGAAGAACTTCCCTATGAAAAGCTTACTTTTGATTTCGCCTAATTTAATAGTCACGACTCAATTGATAAACTCAGTATATAATATTCAAAAAAAACTGTCAAGCGATATGTATGCGCTTTCTGATTTTTTATTGATATTAGATGTCAAATTTGTTACTTTCACTCTCTAAAAAACAGGTTTTTAAAGACCTATTTTCTAACACAAAAATGTCTGCCATCGCTGGCAAACATTGCTTTAAACATTTTTTAGTTTTAACATGACTTATTTTATTTCGTGCGCTTCGTAATATTTTTTAGCATGACCATCACGAGACCTTCAAATTTTTCAGTGTCCTTTGTGATATCTATTCCTTTTTCTAGTGATACTGCCGCACTCCAACCTATAGCTTCTGTAATCGCAGCAGCAATCGAAGCATTGACAACATTGCCAACTCCTGGGATTAAACGAGACAGCGAGCGCCCAATATACGGAATAAGGGTTACTCTTATGAAATTAACCACAAATTTATCATTAAATTTCTCACCATATATTTTATAAATCTTTCGCAGCATTCTTAACTGAAGGGGAACCAAAATCAAGGCATCCGCAATAGGCAGAGGCAGGGCACCTATTCCAGCAGCTGTAAGTGAAGCCCCGTGAATCGTGGTACGAACCTTTTGGAGTTTATCACGGCCTATTATTTTCTTGACATTGTCGGGTGTTTGAACATTTGAGAATTCTGAAAATTCTTCACTATTCCGCTTTTGAGTTAGTCCCAAGCCTTTCTTCTTTGTTGAAAATTTCGTTATTCCTACCATATTTTCTCCTTTAAAATAAAGTAAATTTAAGATAGATTTTTAAATTTGTCTTAATTTTGTTTGATTTCAAGTGTCTTCTCTTTTCTCGCACCTGCTGTGTTCTCTAAGATATCAATCAAGAAACTTTTTGCTCCTTCCTTAAGTTTAACATTTTCTTTAGGTATTTTGAGTTCTATTGACTTTTTCTTTTTTGATGGATAAAAATGTACGTGACAAAAATAAAAACGCTTGTCATTGCTGACAAACGTTGAATTAATAATATTTACAAAGCTAATTAAGCCTTGTTTGCTGAACCGAAAACATCGATGCGTTCTTCTACTGCTGCAGTGATTGCATCAACACCTGGTTTCAAGAATTTACGTGGGTCGAAGAGTTTTTTCTTCATGTATTCAGCTTCGCTAGCTTCAAATTCAGCGGCAAATTCACGAGTTGCTTTTGCAAATGCAAGTTGGCACTCTGTGTTTACGTTGATTTTAGCTACACCGTTAGCGATTGCTTCGCGGATTTGATCGTCAGGGATACCTGAACCACCGTGCAATACGATAGGAACATTTTTACCCATAGCTTCAACAAGGGCTTCGTTCAATTTAGTCAAGTGATCGATGTGGAGACCTTTCCAGTTTTCTGGGTAAGGACCGTGGATGTTACCGATACCAGCTGCAAGGAAGTCAACGCCAAGTTTAGCCATTGCTACTGCATCTTCGATAGGAGCAAGTTCACCTTCACCGATGATACCATCTTCCTCACCACCGATAGAGCCAACTTCACACTCAACAGAGATGCCTTTAGCATGTGCTTTTGTGATAACTTCTTCAGCGAGTTTAAGGTTTTCTTCAATTGGAAGGTGTGAACCGTCAAACATCAATGAAGAGTAACCAACTTCGATACATTCCAAAGCATCTTCAAAGTGACCGTGGTCAAGGTGAATAGCTACTGGTACAGTGATACCCATTGACTCCACAAGTGTTTCAATGAGGAGCTTACAGAGTTTGTAGCCTCCCATATACTTTGCAGCACCCATTGAAGTTTGGATAAGTACTGGAGTCTTTTTAGCTTCTGCTGCACGCAAGATAGCTTGAGTCCATTCAAGATTGTTTGTGTTGAAACCACCAATCGCGTAACCATTGTCACGAGCGGCTTGTACGAATTTTTCTGCTGAAACGATTCCCATTTCAAATTCCTCCGAATATTTTCTATTACCGTCTTAGTATAGCATTTTGTGAACTGTTTTTCTAGTTATAAGTGATGAATGCGCTTGCATTCTGGATTTTTTAGAAAAAACGGCTGACCTTTTGCGGGATTTGGACCTATACCATAAATAGAGAAAAATGAGACTGCAGCGATTTTCTATATTTCTCTTTGCATTGGGAAAAACAAAAAATCACTCAGCCTTGATACAGAGGAATAACTTGGCTAAGGGACTTTATTTTTGACTTAGAAAACTTATACTGTCTAATGAACAATCAGGGCAGGGCGAATACCACCACTAAGGCGAGAAAGTCCCACTTCTTCCGTCGCAAGTAATCTGCCATGTGTATTTATAAGCCATGCATAACCTGAAGCTCCAGGGGTGCGAATCCACCACCAAGCATTATCAGCTGCTAGACGCTCTAAACGTCCAGTAAAAGCGGTCCCAGGGCCTGATAGGCGTGCTACATCTGCTAAAGAAAGCGCAAAAGCACGGGGCGTACCTGTTGAAACAACTGTAGTCACATCTGCAGCAATTTCTGGGAAGTTATCTAGATTATTAGGCACCCAACGCGCAGGATCTGACCATGTAACATCTGCATCTGGCACTGCTCCTGTCACAAAGCTGTCTGACACAGGCTGTACCATGGCTTGAACTTCTGGGTCAAGAGTATCATACCACTGATTGAGACGAGTATTCTGATTATTCCAAGAAACATTTACAATCGCATGATTCCGAATAATCAGATGATTTCCCCCACCTTGATTCTCCAGATAACGGTACTGCTCCCCAGCCATAGTAAAGATGGTCCCCG
>NZ_WIVG01000050.1 GCF_016758115.1 Lactococcus garvieae | reverse complement strand
TCATTTTTTAGCGAGTACCACCGCAGAGTTGACAGAGCCAAGATTTTAAAACTGTCTTCGGGCAGTTTTTTTATTTGGGAAGATGTCAAAATCTCTAAGATAAAAAAACGCTTAATCTATGCCTAAGATTACTGTGGTTAAGCGTTTTTTCCTTTTGTCTTTTTCTATAGCCTTACAAACATTGAACGTTTTTCCATCTTAAGGTGACTGAGTGGTTGTATTTTTACCGTCCTCTGATGAAGAGTCTTCTGATTTATCTCCACCATTTTCTTGTTCTGGTGAAGATTCCGTTGTTTCTTTAGTTGTTTCTGAAGTTTGATTATCATTGTTATTGTTGCTGGTACTTGCTTTAGCAATTGTCAATGTAACCCTTGTGTTTTTAGGATTAAACTTGCTGCCTGGTGCAGGAGCTGTTTGTGTGACATAATAACCATTCAAGTTAGAACTTGAAACTGCGCTTGCTGTACTAGCATCCACAAAAGTAATGTTAGAAGTAGGTACACCAAGACTTTGCAACTGGTTAAGGTAACTGATTGCTGAGGTTGAACTTAAACCTCCTGAGGTATAATCAATTGCAGGCATTGTCACTGTATCTCCCTCAGATACGTCAAAACTAATTTGATCATCACCTGTTGGATCAAAGAATTTGCCCTTCGCCGGTGTTTGCTTCACTATAGTTCCCGATGGCTGCGAACTTGTGACATAGTTTATGTTAATTTGACTTTTGTTAACATTTTTATTCAGCACCAAATCATCAACAACATCCTCGTATTTCTGACCAACATAGTCGTCCATCTTGAAACCAGTCGCACCTTGAGAAACGTAAATATCTACTCTACTGCTTCTTCGAACATTCGATCCAGCAGTGGGATTTGTACGTGTAACCTTATCTTTTTCAACAGTAGAACTGAGCTCTTGAATGACATTTCCAACTTCAAGATGATTCTCTCTAAGCTTACTTTCCGCCTCTGCTTGAGTCATGTTCGTCACATCAGGCACAGATACATTTTGCGGACTTGTGATCATCCAAGCTGCGATTCCTCCCCCGATAAGTACAAGAGCGAGGATAAGCCAGCCAAATAGAGCCTTCCGTGATTTCTTCTTCTTTGGTACCTCAGGATCCGTTTTTCTTTCTTTTTCAGTCTCTTTATTGATTTTTTCTTCTTGAGGGTTATCAATTAAAGGTTTCGTATCATACGGATTGATGAGTTTACTAGGTAAGGCCTTTGTTGCATCAAGGTCTTGATCAAAAGTGAGTTTAGGTTCTCCTTTTCGATCAAGACTAGTTGCAGTAGCCAAATCAGTCATCATTTCTTCAACATTTGCATAGCGATTGTGAATATCTTTAGCAGTTGCTTTAATCACCACATTTTCTAATGCTTGCGGTACATTTTTGTTGATGTTGATAATACTTGGCACATTTTCTTGAAAATGCTTCAAAGCAATAGCCACAGCTGAATCTCCATCAAATGGAATCTGTCCCGTCAAAAGTTCAAATAGGATGATACCGATAGCATAGATGTCTGATTGTAATGTAGCATTAGCCCCACGCGCCTGCTCAGGAGATAGATAATGGACACTTCCAAACATGGTATTTGTTTGAGTTAGGCTTGTTTCAGTCAAAGCCTTAGCAATACCAAAATCAGTCACTTTGACATTACCACTCTGTGAAAGCAACACATTTTGTGGTTTTAAATCGCGGTGAATAATCCCATGATTGTGCGCACATTCTATAGCTGAAAGGATTTCTGACGTAATATTAATCGCTTCAGCATTTGATAATGGTGCATGCTCATTGATGTATTGTTTCAGTGTCATGCCATCAACATATTCCATAACGATATATTGTTGATTTTCCGACTCTCCGACATCAGATATACTGACAATATTAGGATGCGATAACTCAGCCATTGCAAATGCTTCTCTTTGAAAACGTGCAATGGCAATGTTATCATTCTCAAAGTTTGAACGTAAAACTTTAATGGCTACTTGACGATTATCAAGGTACATATCCTCCCCTTGATAAACGTTCGCCATTCCTCCGCGACCAACTTCTTTGATAATTTTATAGCGTTCTGCGAAGATTTTTCCGATTTGTATCATCAGCCGGCCTCCACATCTTCATTCACCATTGCTGGTTGAGCATCAATTTTCACCAAAATTACTGTGATATTGTCGTGGCCCCCTGCCTCATTTGCAAGGTTAACGAGTGTTCTTGTCTTTTCTTCTATGCTGACATCAGAGTAAACAACCTCTAAAATCTCTTCTGGAGAAATCATGTTTGTCAGCCCGTCAGAATTCATCAAAAGATAATCACCAGCTTGAACATCTACAGCTTGTAAATCTGCTTGAATCTCTGCTGATTGACCAAGAGAACGCGTAATGATATTTTTGTTGGGATGCATCTCAGCCTCCTCCTCAGTAATCTGACCCGCATCTACCAACTCTTGTACCAAAGAGTGATCTGTCGTTATTTTCTGTAATTCGCCATCGCGAATCAAATAGGTGCGGCTGTCACCAACGTGAGCTGAAATAATTTTTTCCTCTTGCACTGCCAAAGCTTCAAGAGTTGTTCCCATCCCTTGATATTCATCGAGTTTTCCTAAGTTTGCAATATTCTCGCTTTCATTGCGAATTTGGTTGCGCAACCAAGTCTCCAGCGTTGACACTGGTGTGCCATCATCAAAAAATGATTCTTCCCACAGTTTCCCTAAATCTTCCACTGTTAGTTTACTGGCGACATTTCCTGCCTTATGTCCGCCCATACCGTCTGCTAAAAGAAACAGACGATAACCTGCACGATTGACATAAGTACCAGCAAAATCTTGATTGGCAGTACGTTTCATACCAATGTCTGATAAAATACTATATTCCACTTTTGCTCCTTATAAAAGAATTAAAGTTTTCTGAATTTCGCAATAAAGAAACCATCTGTATGGTACATTTCCGGTGTGATAAAAATACAGCCTTCTTTGATGATGTCTTCTTTTTCATGCGAGATCTCAACCTGTTCAAATTCTGGATGAGCTTCGAGGAATTTCTTAACAACCTCAAAGTTCTCTTCATCAAAAATTGTGCAGGTACTGTAGACCATTATACCATTTTTCTTTAGCTTTTTCGAAGCACTGTCCAATATTTTTAATTGAATTTCCTGCAAATTAAGAAAATCCGAACTTTCTTTACGATAGCGAATGTCAGGTTTACGGCGAATTAAGCCAATACCAGAACAGGGTGCATCAACCAAGATACGGTCAAAGTCCGCATCATTTGCAAAACGTTCTGCGATTTGAGTAGCATCTGCTTTAACGGTTGTAATTTTCTCCCAAACCCCTTGACGTTCTGCATTGTCTTCGATAAGTTTCAGTTTATGGTCATACAAATCACAGGCCACAACGTGACCCGTATCCAGATATTGTGCAATATGCGTCGTTTTTCCACCAGGAGCAGCACAAGCATCAAGCACACGCTCACTCCCCCTTAGTTCAAGTTGGGGCGCTACTAATTGACTTGTTTCATCCTGAATCGTGAATTTCCCCTCCATGAATTCTGGTGTATGTGAAAAATGTCCATGCTCCGCAACACGTCCAACAGGAGAAAGCTTTGAAGCACTGGTACCAGGAAGGATGACATTTGGATCAATCATACGGAGACTTGCCTTGCTTGGCTTTTCTAAACTTTCGAGAATCTGGCCTGTGCGTTTCCCTCCAAACTGTCTAACCATTTTATCTAATAAAAGTTTAGGCATTGAATATTTAATTTCCCAAGTTTTGGGTTCTTCATTTTTTCGTTCTGAACGCATAAAATGGCGCAGAACAGCGTTGACAAAGTTCCCTGCTTGCTGTCCGTCTTTACGTTTAGCAATTTTTACCGCCTCATCAACAGCTGCTGAGGTCGGCACCTTATCCATAAAAAGGATTTGGTATATCGTCATGATCAAAAGCATCTTAGCCCAAGGCTTTGGTGCTTTTTTTAAGAAGGGCTCTAAATACCATTCCAACAGTCCTTTTTTAGAAACCACACCATAGACCAAAGCTGTTACAAAATGACGATCCAAGTCCGAAAGATCTGCCTCACGTAAAGTTCTATCTAAGGCAATATTGACATAGGCATCATTTCCAAAAATGTCATTGAGCACATCAAGTGCGACTTGTCTTGCATTATTTGCCAAACTGATCACCTATACTTACTTTCTGTCCCAAACCATTGAGAAAACTTACGATATCCATCTTCGGTTTTCCGGCAGGCTGTACTTCAAGAAGCTCTAAAGCTCCTGAACCTGTTGCTACCAAAAGTGTTTTCTTTGTTTTATCAATGATTTCACCAGGCTGTCCGTGTTTGTCCGTGTTGACTGGTCGGCTATCGTAAATTTTAAAACGTCCTTCGTTCCATGTTGTGTGTGCTACTGGGAAAGGATTCATCCCCCGAATTTGATTAAAGATTTGACGGTTGCTTTTTGTCCAATCAATTTTTTCTTCTTCTGGACTTATATTGGGCGAAAATGTCGCTTGACTTTCATCTTGCGCTTGCGGTTTGATTTCGCCAGCAACATACAGGGGAAGCGTTTCGAGGAGAAGGTCACGGCCTACAAGGGCTAATTTTTCAAACATTGTGCCCACGTTATCTTCTTCTAAAATAGGAATAGAAGCTTTAGCGACCATATCCCCTGCATCCATTTTTCTAACCATTTCCATAATGGTTACACCTGCTTCTTTCTCACCGTTCATAATTGCATAATGGATAGGAGCTCCACCACGGTATTTAGGCAGCAAGGAGGCGTGAACATTGACTGCAAAAGACATGGCATCGAGCAATTTCCCAGGCAAAAATTGACCAAAAGCTGCCGTTACAATCCCTGCGCCCTGTGAGCCAAAGGCCATAAGTTCTTCCATCTCGGGAGAGCCCGATAATTTTTCTGGTTGTAAAATTTTCAAGCCTGCTTGAAGCGCCAACTCTTTCACTGGAGTTTGACGCAATTCTTGCTTACGTCCCACCTTACGATCAGGTTGTGTGACAACGGCTAAAATCTCATACTTTTGGCTATCAATTAAACCTTTCAAAACGGTTTGTGAAAACTGGGGAGTTCCCATAAAAATTATTTTTGTTTTTTTCATCGTGTCATTTTACACAGCAACTCTATCCTTTCTTGTCAGTCTTCTTTTAAATCTCCTGAACTGACGTCTAAGAAAAAATAGAGCTTCTGTACTTTTCATCCTCCTGTTTTACGTCTCATATAACTTTTTAAGTAAAGTGTCTGTCATTAATTATAACACTTTCTTAACTTCTATTTCTTTTCACATGCCTAATTCACAAAAAAGTATAGGGAATAAAAATATAAACAAGCTAGATCGAACAGAAAGAGGGGGCTCCTATTCCTCGCCTAAAATCATTTGTGCTTTTCATCCTCAATTTCTGCTAATTTCTTCTTAATTTCTTGTATAACAAAGGCTCTAGCAGCTTCATCTTCTACAAAATCATATTTATCTCCATCAATTTGCATTTTAGGACAACTATTGAAGGAGGCAAACCATTTTTCATATCTTACATTCAGCTCTTTGTAGTACTCATACAGTGAGGAATCATAGTCTAACTGTTCAAATTCCCGCCCACGTTTTTGTATCCGTTCCAACATCTTCTCAAAAGACACACTGACATGAACCAAAAGATCTGGACCTTTCTTAAAAGTTAGGTTCTCGATTTCTTTTAACATGTGTTTTAATAAAGAGTCATAAATCTCTACTTCGATTGCTGTAGCCCGACCTAAATCTGCATTCAGATGAAAAAGTAAACTGTCTTCATAAATAGAGCGATCCAAAACATTATTGTCATGCAGAAGTGCGCTTTTTATTGACTCAAATCTCTTGTTCAAAAAATAAATTTGCAGTAGAAAAGCATATTTTTGTGGCTCTCGATAGAACAGAGGCAGAACCTCATTGTCCTCCACACTTTCATAAAAAGCTTCTGTCCCCAACTCTTCTGCCAGCATCTTGGTAAGTGAACTTTTGCCAGCTCCAATCGTTCCAGCTAATACTATCACTGTCATTTTGCCTTCCTGTATTTCCCCCTTTGTATCAAAATATTCATATCGAAAAAATGCAACCTCCACCCAGCAAACGAATTTTTTCTTGCATTAATATCTGAAAAACGCCCCAAAGCACAAATGCTCCATATCATGCTTTAAAGCGTTTTTATTATAACACACTAACAGATACCCTCCCTCATTTAGAAAGGCAGCTGTGAAAACTGACTGAAATAGATTCTTCTCCTCACTTTGTAGTGTGCAGCTAAGATAATTTATCCTTTTTACACAAAGCTTTGAGGCTCACTGTCAATTAAAACACGTAAATTTTTATTTTCTCGTTTTTGTGTTAAATCAAGAACCTGATTCAAGACTTCTTCTAGTTGAGCCTCAAAGCGATATTTCACCAGTATCTGATAATGATACAGATTATGAGTACGCGCAATAGGTTTGGGAGTCGGTCCTAAAACCTTAGCCTTATCTGATAGCTTCCCTTTCACCAAACTTGCAATTTCATAAGCTTTTTTGGCTACGATATCTTCATCCTTGTGACTCACCAAAATCTGTACAGTAAAATAATAGGGAGGATAAGCTAACTGTTGACGGTAATACATTTCTTGACGGTAAAAAGCTTCGTAATCCTGAGCTGCGACTAATTTAACCGCATAATGTCCCGGATTAAAGGTCTGAATGATAACCTCTCCTTTTTTATTTGCACGACCTGCACGTCCCGCAACTTGCATCAGCAGCTGAAAGCTTCGTTCGCTGGCGCGAAAGTCGGGCAAATTTAATCCTGTATCCGCATTAATCACTCCGACCAAGGTCACATTAGGAAAGTCCAAACCTTTAGCAATCATCTGCGTTCCTAGAAGTACATCAGCAGCATGTTCTCCAAACTTTCTTAAAATCTTTTCATGCGC
Organism: Lactococcus garvieae; assembly: GCF_016758115.1. Lineage (GTDB taxonomy): Bacteria > Bacillota > Bacilli > Lactobacillales > Streptococcaceae > Lactococcus > Lactococcus muris. The sequence continues at coordinate 5,853 of NZ_WIVG01000050.1, read as the reverse complement.
ATTCTTTGTCTTTGTTGTGTCCACATCCATTCGTAAAATACGTAGTTCTGGAAGCAGCTTTTCTAGTTCTTCCTGAACCTTCTGAGTCCCTGAACCATAATAGCGAATTTTGCGACCGTTACAGTTGGGACAAACTTGTGGAATCGCCTCTTGATGACCACAGTAATGACAATTTAACGTCTTTGTATCCATATGTAGAGTTAAAGAAATGTCACAGTTAGGGCACCCAACCACAAAACCACAATCTCTACACATTACAAAAGAACTGTAGCCTCGGCGATTGAGCATTAAAATAACTTGTTCTTTTCGCTCAACCTTCTCCCGAATTTTTTCCAAAAGAATATCCGAAAAATTGGCTGACTGATCGCTAAGGTGGCTCCGCATATCTACGATTTGTACCTCAGGCAAGAGTGCTTGTTCGTTTGCACGGTGTTTAAGCGTTAACAAGTGATAAACCCCTTTTTGTGCACGCGCTCGGCTTTCTAAGCTTGGTGTGGCAGAACCCAGAATCACACGCGCTTGATGATATTTCGCACGCAACAGCGCAACATCTCTTGCATGATAACGTGGGTTAGAATCCTGTTTATAACTCGTTTCATGTTCCTCATCAATGATGATTACTCCAATATTTTCCAAAGGAACAAAAATTGCGGAACGTGCCCCCACAACAACTTGTGCATGGCCTTCCTTTATCTTGCGCCACTCGTCATATTTTTCCCCATCTGATAAGCCAGAATGCATGATGGCAACTTTTTCCCCAAAACGGGCAATGAAGCGGTTGGACATTTGTGGTGTTAGCGCAATCTCCGGAACCAGCATAATCGCTGTCTTTCCCTCTCTTAGTGTATGCTCAATCACCTGCAAATAAATCTCCGTTTTCCCTGAGCCTGTCACACCCTCAAGCAAAAATGGTTTGTCTGCAGACTCAATGATGGCATTAAAGGCAAGCGCTTGTTCTTCATTTAGAACTTTGGACTTATCAGGGGTTACAGCCTCAAACATGGCTGCTGTTCTAGAGACTTCCTTTTGCGTTACCTCTACAAGCTCATTATCCACAAAATACTTGATGACAGCAGAGGAGAAAGGAAGGTCTTTCTGACGAATCATCTCTTCTTGATTCAAAAGATAGCTTTTCAATTCGGCGCGCTTTTTTGCTGCCTTACCGATTTTAAAGTCAGCCAACTTTGCACTGGCTTTCACGTATTTTTCTATTTTTTTATTTTCTTTAGACCTTGCAGAGTAACTTACTTTCAAATGTCCTGACTTGACTTCTTTCAAAGCCTCTATTTTTTGACTTTCGTTCAGTAAGCTCCATTTCCTTTGAATTCCCTCTGAATCTGTTAGGATTTTATCGTAACTTGAATTAAGGAGATTAGGCAGCATCGCTTTTAGACAAGAGATTTTATATGAGAAAACAGTATGTCGCATTTCATCCGCTAATCTCAGTTGTTCTGCTGTCAAAACCGGTTCTACATCTAAAAGCTCTGCAATTTCCTTAAGCTCTGAATCTTCTTCCTCTGAAAAATCAATAACAATCCCTTGAACCAAACGGTTCGCTGTACCAAAAGGAACATGAACACGCATCCCTGTTTCAATCAGATTTTCTAAGTTTCTAGGAATTGCATAAGAAAATGGCTTATCTGTCTGCATCAGAGGAACATCTACAATAATTTTAGCCGTTTTTTTCAACATTTTTCTCCTCTGCTTTTGTCTTTTCTACGCGAATCTAATATATAAATTATAACAAAAAGATAAGAACACGTGTAAACTTTAGATTGTTGAAAAAAGCTTTCAAAAGTTTTAAATCCAAACCTTTGAAAGCTTTTTCTATACCTGTTATTCTGCTGCCGCAGCTGCAGCTTTGGCTGCACGATTTCCTTTTTGTTTTGCTTCTTCCTCAGCCTCTTCCTTAGCGATCTGTTCGCGAATAAGCTTTTCAGCCATCTTTTGTTGAAGACGTTCAAGTTCACGCTTTTCTTTCAATGTTTCACGCTTTGCATCTGGCGAAGGGTGGATGGTTACTCTACCTTCAGCAATTTCTTCCAAAGCCTGTAACGTACGTTTAACAGATTTGAATTCCATCGTAGGACGTTCACCGTCACGCAACTCATGCGCACGTTTTGCTTCCAAAACGACAAGTGAATATTTTGAATCTACATTTTGTAGCAATTTATCAATTGAAGGTTCTAACATCATATCAGTTTCCTCTTTCCTCTTTTTATAGGTTATTTAGATTATGCCAGTAAGCACTCCTGTGAGTTGACACCCCTTATATTGGTTATCTAAACGTTTTCATCCAATTTATCAATCATATGCGCATAACGCTCCATTACACGATCCACACGGTAGTGTTCGGCCTCGATAATCTTAATGACACGTTCAGCAGCAAGTTCAACTTTGTCATTAACTACAGCATAATCATACTCACTCATTAAACGAATTTCTTCTTTAGCTTTTTTCATCCGATTATTAATAACTTCAGCGCTATCTGTGCCACGCCCAACAAGTCGGCCGCGTAATTCTTCCAAGTCTGGAGGAGTCAAGAAAATAAATACACCATCTGGAACCTTCTCCTTCACTTGAAGCGCACCTTGAACCTCAATTTCAAGGAAAACATCTTTGCCTTCGTCTAAAGTTTGATTGACATAGGTCAAGGGTGTGCCATAATAATTTCCTACATATTCAGCATATTCTAGCATTTCCCCTTTACGAATCATTTCTTCAAACTCCTCGCGCGTACGGAAATAATAATCTTTTCCATCCACTTCACCAGGTCGCTGTGGACGCGTTGTCATTGAGACAGAGTAATCAAAGTTATTTTCATTTTCAAAAATTTTCGCACGGACAGTACCTTTTCCAACTCCCGAAGGACCAGAAAAGACAATTAATAAACCACGTTCAGGCATCTCTTTAACCTCACTTATTGTTTACAATCTATTCTAGCAAAGTCTAGACGCCACATCCACTTTGTGTAACAAAATGCAATTTTTATTAATTCAATTGTAACATATCGCCTTGAATTATAAAAGCTGCATGGGTTAGCACTAGCACCATTCCTTAAACAGCACAATAGGACTTTCAAATTATAAAAGAAAAAAGCGATTGTGTAAGTCTTACACAGTCGCCTCGCTCCATAGGGTTAGAATTTTAGATTCACTCGTTACACCACAGCAGAACTTATGATTACAGTTTAACTCAAAGTCAGCACACGTCAAATACAACATTCATCCATCAAAATACAGCTACTCTAGATTTTTCAGCAGTAGTTTAGCCACCGCTCTACCTGACATCGGATTTTGACCTGTAATCAGCTGTCCATCTTGTACTGCAAATGATGCAAATGGGCGCTTTTTAACAAAATGAGCACCTCTTTTTTTACTTTCTCTCTCCGTTCCAAATGGTACGCGCTTATTTTTTCCACTCAACAGTTCTTCAAGTTGCGTAAACCCTGTAAGTGTTCTATGTGCAATTAAAAATTCATCATTAGATGTTTTCAAATTAAGCAAGCCGCAAACACCATGGCATACTGAAGTGACATAACCGCCGCTCTGATAAATTTTTTCTGCTATGTTTTGGAGTTCTTGATTATCTGGGAAGTCAAAAATTACACCATGTCCACCAGTATAATAGATCGCAGCATATTGCTCAGGTTTAATCTGATCTGGATGAAGTGAATGGGATAAGGCACGCCTCTGAAAATCAACTGAGCTGTAGACTTCAAATGTTTCACTATCCGCATAAAAGGATTTCAAACTTCTTGGGTCAATTGGCACGTATCCGCCTAGTGGACTAACATAATCTACTTGATAGCCTGCTTTTTGTACTTCACTTACAAACTCCGTTGCTTCAGCTAGCCATAGTCCTGTAGCTTCGTTACTTGTCGGAAATTTATTTACATTTGTTAATACAATTAATATTTTTTTCATTTCTTTTCCTGCTTTATAGGTATAGAGATACAGCTTTAAACTGCAGTTAAATTCTTGATTGAAATTTTTCTATCGAAGAATCCCCAGCGATCATTCCTCTTGATTGACAAAGTCTGCGACTTCTCTCAGCAATAAAATTTTTTGGTTTCATAGAGCGGTGTCCGACTTGTCCGCCCTTTTCGCGCACTCATCTTTAGTTTAGCTGTACTTTTACTTACTGCATAGCATTCAGTAGAGTTCTTAACCTCACGATAAAACTGCGAGCTATTGATAAATCAATAGCTTCTGGCAGTTATTTTATCACTGTCCAATTTTTTCACTGTATCTAAAAGGCCCGAGACATCCTACAGCATCTTCAAAAACCTTTTCTGTGATTTATCTGAATGATAGCCCAGATGCGCATAAAATTCATGTGCCTGTCTACGCTTATCTGAAGAATTTAAGCGTATCCCCCACAGGTTTCTTCGTTTAGCTTCTCTCTCCAGCTCCAACAGTAAGGCCTTGCCCACGCCTTGATTTTCATGTCCCTTAGCGACTGCGAGTCCTAAGATGTTAAACATGGGTTCAGAATAAATACTCTCGTACAACTCAGCGTGAATATAGCCTATTGGAACTGCGCTTCCATAAACCCTGATAAAGTGGTTTTCCTTATCTGCGGTTAATTTTTCCAGCTGTTTTGCTAGCAATTCAGCGGAAACCTCATAACCTAATTGCTCAGCAGTAATATCACTTAAATGCTTTGCATCCGCTACCGTTGCTTCTCTGATTAACTTTTTTTCCTCTAAATCATTCATTTTGAAACCCTCTTTCCAATTCAAATAAATTCCAGATAAGTCTACGTCTCCCTATCTTAGAGCAGCTGTTTCAATTGTCAAACTGTGTTTTTTATTATATCATAAGCAGAATTAACATGGAATTTATGAAAACCATAACTCATTACATCATAGTCCCTCTTCCTTACAAATGTTAAAATGTGAGAAACAAAAAAATCACTTGTCTTGGCATATAAATATGTCCTGTTTAGTGATTTTTTAATTTTAGGTGAATTTAATCAGTTTTATTGTCTGACGATGAGGGCCGGGCGTGTGCCACCAGCAGAACCACCCCATGTATCAGCCAAATCCCCAGTAAACCAGCCTCCCATAGAAATAAGCCAACCATTTCCTGGTGCTGCAGGAGTACGAAGCATCCAAAAAGCTGTTCTGGGCACAGATATAGTACGGGAGCCTCTGTCAGCAAAAATACGTATTACATCTGCCATGGACAGAGAAAATGCACGTGGCGTTCCACTCGGATCAACCTGAGTTATATCTTCATCAACTGCTGGAAACTCATGCAGATTAGTTGGAATATTCACAGCAGAGTTGTCTGACCATGTTAAGCCTTCAAGCGCAACGCTTCCTGTATCAAAGTGATCTGCTACAGGCTGAACCATAGCTTGAACTGCGGGATCAAGGTTGCCATACCATGTGTTATTGAAAGTGTCTTGATTATGAAAGCGTGCATGACGAATGGCATCTTCACGGATAATCATATGGTTACCGTTCCCCATATTCTCCAAATAACGGTACTGCTCCTCTGCCATAGTAAAGATGGTCCCCGGTGCCATGATGCTAAAGTTGATTTGGTCAGGTTGGACATTATCATCTGGTCCCGGGTTCCCCCAGTTGTTATCAATGGAACCGTTCTGTACGGCTGTCAGGAAGTCTGACAAGTCATCATGATGCGTATAGTCTGGGTCTGCAGCCAAGAAATCATTAATACGGTCGGGACTAATCAGTTGCCCGTCCACATGGATACCGTAGTAATATTCTCCCGGGATAGCATTCGCTGCTGCTGTCATCTCTGCTGCATCCAAGAGGTAAGAGGTGGTCTCTCCTGCTTGGAGTTGGTTGGCCCAGTAGGCCCAGCCTGTTTGGTGGTCGAT